>JBKGYY010000044.1:0-11246 GCA_046545855.1 Halobacteriales archaeon
GCCGAGCGGTTCAGGCTCGCTACCAACGAGCGCACCGAAGTGACCGACGTAGTCCCCGCCGAGATGGACAACCTCACCGGCGTACAGCCCATCGAGCAAGGTGAGACCATGGTCATCCGCGGTGTAACCAACCGCAACCCCGACCAGGCCATCGTATCCACCACCGTCGACGACGGGCCCGAGGAAGGCGTAGCCGCCCTCTCCGAGCCCACGACCGACGAGTGGGGACACGACGGAGTCTGGGAGGTCGAGATAGAGGTCACCGACGAAGTCGTACCCGGTAACTACACCTTCGAAGCCGAGGGCGTAGACGACCAGGACTTCGTCGACGTGCAGGTAGTCGGCGAAGGCGAAGCCGGTGACCGCTCCGAGGACGACGTCGACTCGCTCCGCGAGGAGGTCGACGACCTCGAAGACGAGGTCGAACGTCTCCGCGGCGAGCGCGACGAACTCCAGGACCGCATCGACGAACTCGAGGACGAGAACGAAGATCTAGAGCAGGAACGCGACGACCTTGAGGAGGACCTCGAAGAGGCGGAGGACGAGGAAGAGGAGCAGCCCGGCTTCACCGTCGTGGCGGCTCTGATGGCGCTCATCGCAGTCGCGCTCCTCGCGATGCGACGCGGCGACCAGTAGGCGAAGACGACCCCGTAGCCACGAACACTTTCTCTCTGCCCACCCGCTTAGCGACAGCTGAACTCACGTGCGACGACATCCTACCGCACGTCTTTAGTACGAAGCCCGCCTCGCAGACACCATGAGCTTGAGAGTCGTGGTCAGCGACCCCGAGACGGGGACGTCGTACCAGGTAGAAGCCGACGAGAACAGGTTCAACGGACGGTCGATAGGCGACGAAGTAGACGGCGCGGCCGTCGGACTCGACGGCGCGACGCTAGAGATAACCGGCGGGAGCGACGACACCGGTCGGCCGATGCGCGGAGACGTCGAAGGCCCCGGGATAAACGAAGTCCTCGTGAGCGGCGGCACGGGGTTCAACCCCACGCGAGACGGTGAACGCCGCCGGGTCAGCGTGCGCGGAGCCGAGGTAGGCGAAGCCACCGTCCAGGTGAACGCCGTAGTCATCGATTCCGGGGGCGTCGACGTCGAGGACGAGCTGGCTGGAGACGAAGGAGACGAAGACGAAGCCGAGGACGAAGAGTAGACCGCTCGAAGCAGACGCGACGTTCAGCCGTCGGAAACCAGTTCCTCGAGAGCGAGGTCCACGAGTCCGTCGACGTCGTGGCCGCGGGCCGCCACGGCGGCGACGGCGGCCGCCGGCAGCTCAACGGCGCCGAGCCGGGCTTGCACTCGGTTGACCTCGGCGACGGCCTCGCGGCGCGACAGGCCGTCGTCCACGAGACGGGATACGGCTACGTCGAACGCTGACGTCGACACCAGGTCGTCGACGGCGGGCGGCCCTTCCGCCTCTCGGACACCGTCGACGTCGAACGAAGGTTCGAGGACTCCGTCTCCTGCGAGCAATCCGCTCTCGCGGGCTGCGTCGACGACTTCTTCGGCCTCGGACGGCGTGTACCATCCGTACTCGGCGCTGAGGAGGTAGACCACGCGCGAGCGCCGGAGTTCGCCGGCGTGTTCACGTCGGTAGGGCGTCGCGACGACCCGACGCAGCATCTACAGCGTGACGGCGTTGACGACTCCGTCCTGTCCCGGTCGGCTGACGACGCGGGCTTGGCCGCCGGACGTCTCTATGACGGCGCCTTTCGTGATGATGTCACGTCGGGCGTAGTTGGGGTTCGCGGGGTTGTCGACGACTCCGTCTATCTCGACTCGTTCGGTCGTGTCCCCGTCGACGAGGTTGGCTTCCGTCGTGCTGAGCACGCGGGTCTTGGTGTCGCCGCCGCGCGTCACGACGGTCTTGTACCGTCCTTCGCCGACGTCGGTCTCCGTGGGCTCGTCACCCATCTCGTGCTTGCGTTTCTTCCTGCCTAGCCGGCGGCGGCCACCGGTCTTCTTCCGGGTGGAGTTACCCTGCCATCTCATGGTGACATCGAGGTGTCCCCGGATATAATAGGTCTGCGGTCGCCGGCGAAGCCTCTAAGGCACGCGCCCCACCCCACACGGTATGAAGATAGCCGACGTTTCGACGACAGAGCTACGTGACGCCGACGTCGACGTGGCGTTGCTCCCGACGGGGAGCACGGAGGGACACGGCCCTCACGCGCCGCTCGGGACGGACGCCCTGATAGCCGAGTCGATCGCCCTCGAAGCCGCCGACTCAGAGGCCGGCGCCGCCGTCCTGCCGACGTTGGCCGTCGGCGTCTCCGAGGAACACCGGGCTTTCGACGGAACGCTCTACCTGTCTCCCGACACGTTCCGGGACGTCGTAAGCGAGACGCTCGAGTCGGCGTCACGGTGGTTCGACGTCGCCGTCGTCGTCAACGGACACGGCGGCAACGTTCCGGCGTTGCGGGAGGTGTGCGCCCGGCTGACGAGGGACGACGTGCTGTTCGCTACCGAGTGGACGTGGTGGCGTGCGCTCGAACGCGACGACATGGGGCACGCCGGCAGGCTGGAGTCGTCGCTCGTCGACTACCTCGTGGGACTGCGCTCAGAACCCGTAGACGGCGTCGACTCCTGGGGGCGTCACGTCGAGTCGTCGCAGGTGGCGTACGACTCCGACGAGTTCACGGAGTCGGGAGTCGTCGGCCCGGCGTCGGAGGCGTCGAGCGAGGAGGGCGAGGAGTTGTTCGACGATGCCGTCGAGTCGCTGTCGAGGCTCGTGGAGGAGGTTCGCTAGGTTCCGCGGACGCGGCCGAGTTGTTCGAGTATCCAGGCGGCGGCGTCTCGCTTGGCGAGCAAGACGTTCTCTAGCTGTGGCGGCCGCTCGAGTTCGACGGACTCGGCGACTTCGTCGGGAAGGCCGAGCGTCATGCTGGGCACGCTTTCGTCGCCCTCCACGGGCAGGTGGTGGTTGCCGAGCTTGAAGACGAGCGGCAGGTCTGCGTCGTCGTACAGGCTGCGGCGTAGCTCGTGGTAGTCTTCGTCGTGCATCACGGGCCCGGGTGCGTCGTGGGGTTCGACGTACATCCTCCCGAGGTAGTATCCGCGGGTGAACTCCTCGAACATCCGTGTTAACAATTAACACACGCTACTACATACGTCTTGCGCCGCATCGCACGACGCACGCACGACACCGGCGCGGGAAACGGACCCCGCGGAAAACACCGCTAAAGGTCCTCGAGATCTATCTCCTCGCCGTCGCCCTCCTCCATCAGACCACCGAGTTCGTCACCCAGTTCATCCTCCACCTCCGCCTCGACGTCACCCATGTCGAGGCCGTCGCCTTCCCCGTCGCCTTCGCCCTCGACGAAGCCCAGGCCCATGTCGTCGAGCAGGTCGTCGGCCTTCTCCTCGAAGTCGCTCGATATACTCGAAAGCTCCTCCTCCATGCGTTCGCCGATGACCTCCTCCGCAACCTCGTCACGCTCGCCCTCCTCGTCGCTGATGCGGTAGATGTCGATGACCACCTCGCCGGCGTCGGCGCCGTCGAGCACCTGCCGGAGGGCGTCGTCGCCGATGAGTATCTCGTCCTCCGTGCTCACCTTCGCCTGAGCGGGGATGCCGTCGACCATCGTTACGACGCCGCTGTAGGCGTCTCCGAAGACCACGATGTGGCAGTCGTTGTTCTGCTCCGTGATGTTCGTCTTCAGGAACTTCGGCAGGTCGACGTCGTCCGCCGACATGTCGGTCTTTATCTCCTGGTTGTTGAGCTTTATCTCGACTATCTCCCTGCCGCTCTCGCTGGTGTCGACCACCTGGACGGTGTAGCTCCCCGAGTCGAACACATCCTTCAGGCCTTCGGCGCCGCTGAATGTCTCCTCCTCGCCCCGAGTGACGAGCTTTATCTTGCCGGGGTCGCCGGCGTCGAGCGCCGCGAACCCCCGGGAGCCCGAGCCCTCGAACTCGACGTAGCCCGTAACCCTCTTGTCGTGTAGCTCCGCGAGAAGCTCGTCGACGCTCGGCAGGAACTCTGTCTCGAGGTCCTCGACCACTTTGTCGCCCTCTGGGAGCATACTGGTACCTAACTGGGTTGACTAGGGCTGCGGGTGATATATACCTAATGCCTACACCGGGACGAAGTCCGACGCACGCGTGCCGCTCGGCTCGCGGCGCTACCGGCATACGGCGGCGAGAGACGACGCATACATTTTTAAATGTTGGAACCTAAGTGACACTGAAATGGCTAGGGTCTACACAATAGCTTCGGGCAAGGGAGGCACCGGAAAGACCACTACTACGATAAACCTCGGCACCTCCCTCGCCAAACTCGGAAGGAAGACGACGGTACTGGACGCCGACCTCGGCATGGCCAACCTCGGTCTGCTGCTGGGTCTAGAGGAAGAGCCCGTGACCCTCCACGAGGTGCTCTCCGGCGACCAGAGAATAAAGAACGCGATATACGAGGGCCCGGAGGGACTCCAGGTCGTACCCGCAGGCCTGACTCTCGAGGGCTTCCAGAAAGCCGACCCCGAGAAGCTTCAGGATGCGCTCTCCTACATAGTCAGCAACACCGAGTACCTCCTGATAGACGCGCCCGCGGGACTCAGCAAGGACAGCGTGATTCCTCTCGCAGTCGCCGACGAGGTGCTACTCGTCGTGAACCCCGAGCTGTCGAGCATGGCCGACGGCCTCAAGACACGCGTGATGACCGACAAGGTCGGCTCGAAGGTAGGCGGCATAATACTCACCCGGGCGGGAAGCGGAGGCGACGACCTCGACGTCAGCAGGGTAGAGGACCTCCTCGAAGCCGAGGTGCTCGTTACCGTGCCCGAGGACGCAGAGGTACGGCGGTCGGCGTCGTACAAGAAACCCGTCGTACTCCACTCGCCCGACTCGCCGGCTTCGCAGGCGTACCAGAAGCTCGCGGCGCACATCGCGGACGAGGAGTTCGTCGAGGCGGAGGTCGAGGCCGAGGACGACGAGGGCTTCGTGAACAAGATGGCGAAGGCCATCTTCGGCTGAGGTGACAAAGGATGGTAGAGGTAACGAGCGTCATCATCGGGCTGCTCACGATACTCCTGATAGGCACTCTCTGGATGAGCTACCTGATGTACGTCCGCCTCCGCCAGCTACAGCAGGAGGTCGAGGAACTCAGGTCGCAGGTCGAGATGACCGACGACGAGCTAGACCGGCTGGAGTCGAGCATCAAGTCGATAAAGCACGACTCTATCGCCCAGGAAGCCGAGCGCAACCGCCGGTAGGCCGCCAAAGGCTTTTAACTCTCCCGGGCTTAGACGCTTTCACACGCGCAAGACTTATCTGGAAAACGCCGTGTACTATACGGGAGTGAAAATCCGTGGCAGATGAAAGTGACAAAGAGGACGAGGAGGTCGAGGCCTACGAGCTACCGGACTCCGAGGCCTCAGAGGAAGACGAAGACCGGGCAGAGACCGAGGAATCCGAGGAAGAAGACAACGCGCTAGAGGAGGCGTACAGCATCGACTCCGACGACGGAGACGACGCCGAACTCGAAGAAGGCCTCGGAGGAGACGCAGACGACCTGGACGACGAACTCGGGGAGTTCGACGACGAACTCGACGAACTCGACGACGAGATGGAGGACCTCGGTCTCGACGACGACCTGGACCTCGACGACGAACTCGAAGCCGAGGACGTGGAACAACAGACGGACGACGGGGGAGACGCCGGAGAGCAGCCGACCGAGACGGCCGAGGAAGGCGTGAGGGCCACGGACGACGCCGGCGACCTCGGAGAGACCACGGCCGAAGCCGGGGGCGACGACGCCACGGACGTCGAATCCGGTGACACAGGAGGCGTGGCGCTCGAAGCAGAGGCCACCGAAGCCGACGTGACCGACGAACTCGAAGGCGACGGCGACCTCGAGGGCTTCGAAGACGCGATGACCGAAGCCGACGAGATATCGGCGTTCTTCGACGAACGCAGCGCCGGCGACATAGAGGAGCTAGGTGAGGTCGAGGGCTTCTTCGAACCCGGAACCGAGCTAGAGCAGACGTTCAGCGAGGACAAGCTCTCGACGTTGCTCAGCGAGGCCAAGCAAGGCGTCGCCGAGTACGAGGGCCTCGAGGGATACGTCGAACACGAGCGATACTGGGTCAACAAGCCCTACGCCTACGTCGCGATACTCTACAGCGACACACAGAACGACCACCTGTACTACGTAGTCGAACCCCGGCTCGACGAGTACGAGGAGACCGTTCGCCGCGACCTCCAGGAGCGGCTGCGAGACGTCCTGATGTACGAGGAGGTCGACGAGGAGCTGGACGAGGAGGAGGTACTCGAGAAGAAGGTGAAGAAGATAATCCGGGACTACGGCATCGACGTCGACACCGACTCGATGCACAAGATACTCTACTACCTCAAGCGCGACTACATCCACGACGGCAAGATAGACCCCATCATGCGGGACCCCGCCATCGAGGACATCTCGTGTGACGGCGACAACGTCCCGATCTTCGTCTACCACCGCGACTACCGCGACCTGATGTCGAACGTCGAGTTCGACAGGAAGGAGCTGGACTCGTTCGTCATCAAGCTAGCGCAGAAGGCCGGCAAGCACATATCGGTCGCCGACCCGCTCGTCGACGCGTCGATGCCCGACGGCTCACGTATACAGATGACGCTCGGCAAGGAGGTCACCGACCGCGGCTCGACGTTCACGATACGGCTGTTCGCCGACGAGCCGTTCACCCCAATCGACCTCATCAACTACAGCACGTTCTCGCTCGAACAGATGGCGTACCTCTGGACGTGCATCGAGAACAACAAGAGCCTGATCTTCGCCGGCGGTACGGCGAGCGGCAAGACGACGTCGATGAACGCCGTCACGCTGTTCATCCCGCCGAAGAGCAAGGTGATATCCATCGAGGACACCCGCGAGGTCACGCTGCCCCACATGAACTGGATTCCGTCGGTGACGCGGGACTCGTTCTCCGACGACGGCGTCGGCGCCGTCGACGAGTACGAGCTTCTGCGCGCGGCGCTCCGGCAGCGTCCCGAGTACCTCGTGGTCGGCGAAGTGCGTGGCGAGGAAGCGCTGACGTTGTTCCAGGCGATGTCGACGGGGCACACGACGTACTCGACGATGCACGCCGACAGCGTCGACAGCGCGATACACAGGCTGGAGAACCCGCCGATATCCGTGCCGCGCTCGATGCTGAAGGCGCTCGACATCGTCTCGATACAGGCGCAGACGTTCGTGAAAGGCGAGCGCGTCCGACGTAACATGAAGCTCGTCGAGATAATCGGCATCGACCCCAAGACGCGTAACATTCGGACGGACGACATCTTCCAGTGGAACGCCGAGACAGACAACTTCGTCCGAACCGGTAACTCGACGGCGCTTCAGGACATCAAGCGTGCGCGTGGCTGGAGCGACGAGGAGCTTCAGAGGGAGCTAGACCAGCGGAGAGAGGTGTTACAGTACATGCTCGACAACGACATAAGCGACTACGAGGAGGTGTCGAAGGTGATACAGTCGTTCATCATCGACTCCGACCGCGTGCTCAACCAGATTAGGGAGGACGAGCTCGACCTCGAAGAGCTGTCCGAGCTCAAGACCCTAAACATATGAGCCTCGCAGAGAAGCTGCCGTTCGGCGGAGGCGGCGCCGAACCAGTAGACGACGTCGAGTCTCCCGAGGGCGAGATCGAACCCGAGCCCCGTGACTCCGTAGTGGCGAAGCTCGACAGGTTCGCGTACGGCTTGTTCGGCTCGTACTTCGAGAGCAAGAAGGACAGCTACGCCGGCTACCGTAAGAAGATAAACCAGGCTCGGATGGAGGTCGGGTACGACATGTACCTGTCGCGCATCACGCTCTACTCGATCATCACGGGCGTCATCGGCGCGGTCATCGGCGTGGCCGTCGCCGCGTTGCTCGCGTCGATGGGTTTCTTCCAGGATGTAAGCATAGCGGTGACGTTGCCCTCCGGCGCCGCGGAGGCGGTGTCGGCGTACGCAGACTACATCGCGGGTTTCTTCATCATGCTCGTGATGACCGCGGTGCTCGGCGGCATCACAGGCGGCATCCTGTACTACATCCCGTCGTTCAAGGCCGGCGAACGCAAGCGCGAGATAGACAACACGCTGCCGTTCGCGGTGACGTTCATGTACGCGCTGTCGCGCGGCGGCATGAACATCATCGAGGTGATGAGGAAGCTCGCGAACGCCGAGGACGTCTACGGAGAGGTTGCAAACGAGTTCGACATGATGCTCCGGGACATGGACTACTTCGGCAACGACCTCCGTATCGCTCTGCGGAACACGAGCGACATGACGCCGAGCGAGAACCTCTCGGACTTCCTCGACGACCTGCTTTCGGTGATAGACAGCGGCGGCGAGATGACTCCGTTCCTCCTGAACAAGAGCCAGCAGTACCACGAGATAAAGAAACAGGATCAGAAGGGGTTCCTCGACACGCTGGCGCTGATGTCGGAGTCCTACGTGACGGCGTTCGTCGCCGCGCCGCTGTTCATCATCATCATCATGACCATCATGAGCGTGATGGGTGGCGCCGAGATGATGCAGCTTTACGCGATAATCTACCTCGTGCTGCCTATCGCGTCGCTCGGTTTCGCGTTCGTCATCGACATAATCGCGACGGGAGACGCGTCGGCCACCAAGCAGCTCGAGATGGAGCGCGAGGTGTTCACGCTCGAGGACGTCGAGGAGATAGCTTCTCGGGCCGACGACGACCGCATCGACGACCTAGTGCAGGCGAAGAAGATGCAGACGTTCAAGGACTTCGCGCGCGACCCGCTCCAGGGCATCAAGGAACGGCCGATGCTGTCGCTGGCGTTCACTGCGCCTCTCGCTGTAATCGTTTTCGCAGCCATGGTGCTGTCGGGGCTAGCGACGCTGTCGATGGACGCGATGCTCGAGGACCCGATTTGGAACACCATAGCTCTCGCCATACTGCCGATGATGCTCATGGTGATGCCGCTTTCGGTGTTCCACGAGATCAAGAAGAGGCGGGAGAAGAAGATCATCCGGGAGCTTCCGGAGACGTTGAAGAAGCTGTCGAGCGCGAACGAGACGGGTATGACGTTGAACGAGAGCCTGTTGCTCGTGAGCAAGACGTCGTCGGGCGTGCTGTCCAGGGAGCTGAAGAAGGTCCACAACGAGATACAGTGGGGTTCGAACCTAAACGACGCGCTCATCTCCTTCGCCAACAGGATGCGTATTCCGCGTCTGTCGCGCACGATAAAGCTGCTGACGAAGGCGAACGAGTCGAGCGGTGACGTCCAGGGCGTGCTTGAGGTGGCGGCGAGAGACGTCGACAGCGCCTACAAGCTCGACCGCGAGCGGTTCCAGAACATGATCATCTACACGGTGATCATCATCATAAGCTTCCTCGTGTTCCTGTTCGTTATAGTCATTCTCGACAACCAGTTCCTGGGTGAGATGACTGACGTCGGGGGCGGCGGGGACGCGGCCTCCGCGGCTGAGGACGCGGGGGGTGGCGGCGGTGGCGCTGCCGGCGGTGCGTTCAACGTCGCGGACATCCCTATCGAGCAGTACCGGATGGTGTTCTTCCACGCCGGAGTGATACAGGCGTTCTGCAGCGGTCTGGTCGCGGGTCAGATGGGTGAGAACGACATAATGAGCGGCTTGAAGTACGGCATAGTGATGACGTTGGTTGCTGTCGTGGTCTTCCTGTTCATCTGAGTCCTGCTCGTCGTTTTCCGGGTTACGTCTTTCGGACTCGTGCTGTCTGAGGTGTAGTTGTGATGCCGTAAGCGGTGCTTACGAGTGCGAAGATTAATGTGGTTTTGCATCGTAGACCCCATACTTATGGAGGGTCACGGTCAGGAGGGGACCGAGGAGGGCCTTGGCGCCCAGCCTCCCGAGGAGGCGGAGGGAGACCTCAGCACGCCTCCGTCCGACGTGGAGGACGAGACGTCGGACAGGCTGAGCACGGGGATCGAGATCCTCGACAACCCCGAGTACCTCGACGGCGGCTTCCCGACTGGAAGCGTCGTCACTCTAATAGCGGATCCCGTGGCTACTGCGGAGCTGTTCTTGTTCGATCTCGCCGAAGCGCGTTACTCCAACTACTTCACGACGTCCAAGCCGAAGTACGCCGTCGAGCTAACTCTCGAGCAGCTAGGTCGGTCGCCCGAGGACTTCCGGGTCGTCGACCTCTACTCGGCTGACGACCCCGTGGTCAAAGCTACGATGGCTCTAGACGAGGTTTCTCCGGGAGAGAACATCATCGTCGACAACTTCAGTGATCTCACGCAGAACGACGGCTACGAGCGCATCCTCAACAAGATATATCAGGTGTCACACGACACGGACTCGCTGACCTACCTGTTCATGATACGGGATAGCGACTCGACCCTGTCGTTCGAGGAGAACAAGGTTCCGTACATGTCGGACGTCGTCATGCAGATGAAGACGGCCGTCGAGGGCGAGAAGGTGGAGAACAGGCTCGCGATCACGAAGCTGCGTGGGATGACGCCGCCCGAGAAGACGATCAAGCTGAACATCGGCGAGGAGATAGAGATCGACACGAGCCGGGACATCGCTTAGCTTCGTGGGTCGGTCTCGGTTCTCTGTCTCGCTGCGAGGGCCGCGACTTCACGTCGTACGTCGAACCATGTGATGTGTTAACACGAAACTATATACGCGTCGCCGTCCAGACGACACAACATGCGATACGCAGACACGTCCCAGGCCAGAGGCCACCGCCAGCCAGTAGGCGAGATAACAGCGCTTACCGCGCTCTTCGGCCTCACAGCCGTCGCGATAGCGCCCGCCGCTGCCCAACACGCCGGCACAGCCGCCGTCTACGTAGCGGGCTACGGAGTCGTAGCCGGACTGACGACGCTCTACGTCGAAGCCACCGACCACCCCGTCGGATACGTGGTCGCGGCGGCGGCAGCCGCGCTCGCAGCCGGCAGCCTGCTACCGGCGGCCGCCGGAACGCCGCTCACCGTTGCCGGAGCCGCCTACCTCACGGGCGGCGTCGCAGGCGAATCCATACGCCGACGGCCCGCACTCCGACGCCCCGTACACGCCGCCGGCTACACCCTCAACGCCCTGTTAGTCGGCTACGTAGCGCTCGCGAGCGTCGGCACACTCGGCGCGCTCGTCCTCGGTGACACGGTAGCCGTCGTGACCGCCGCGGTCACCGCGGCCGCCGCAGGCTACGCCTACTCCGACGTGACCGACATACCCGTCGAGTGGATATCCGCGGCCGGCCTCGCCGTCACGGGCGTCACCGCCACGGGGCTGACGACGAC
>JBKGYY010000045.1:0-11030 GCA_046545855.1 Halobacteriales archaeon
AGAGCGCGGAGAAGATCGAACAAGAGGTCGAACAACACGCCGAGGAGACGCTGGAGGAGAAGGTCGACGAGCGGGCGGCGGAGAAGGTCGAGGAGAAGGTAGAGGAACGCGCCGAAGAGAAGCTAGAGCAGAAGCTACAGGAGAAGGTCGACGAAGTGCAGGAGCGCGTCGAAGAACGAGCCGCGGAGAAAGTCGAAGAGGAGGTCGAACAACGCGCCGAAAGACGTCTCGAAGAGAAGGTAGAAGAGAAGATGGAGGAAGCTCAGGAAGAGGTCGAACGCAGGGTGGCCGAGCGACTCGAAGAGAGGTCAACGCAGGACGACGCACCCGAAACCGAGGACGAAGAAGACGGAAAAGACGAAGCCCGAGGAGACCGGAGGTAACACATGGAAACAGACGAGATAGAGTTCCTCGAGAGACTGATCGACACTCCGAGTCCGTCGGGATACGAAGCCGACGTCCTCGGAGTCTGGCGCGACAGGGTCGAGGGCGCGGCAGACGAGGTAGAGACCGACTCGTACGGCAACACGAGAGCGACATTGAATCCGGAGGGAGAACTCGACGTCGTGGTCGCGGGCCACGCCGACGAGATAGGGATGATGACCAACCACGTGACCGACGACGGCTACCTCCGCGTAAAACGGGTCGGCGGTCTAGACGCCGGAGTAGGCCGTGCGCGCCGCGTCGTCGTACACGGCGACGACGGAGCGCTCCCCGGCGTAACCGGACGGAAGCCCGTGCACCTGCAGGACGAAGACGAAGACAGCGAAGCCGAAGCCAAGGACATCTACGTCGACCTCGGCATGGAGTCCCGCGAACAAGTGATGGAAGCAGGCGTGCGCGTCGGGAGCCCGATAACCTACGAAGTCGGCCTCCAGCGTCTCGCGGGAGACGTCGTCGCGGGACGCGGGATAGACAACCGCGTGGGAGTCTGGGTCGCCGGGGAGGTGCTCCGGCTGGTCAAGGACGAGGACCTCGACGTCACGTTACACGCCGTCGCCACCGTGCAAGAGGAACTCGGCCTCAGGGGCGCGCGGATGACGGGTTACTCTCTCGATCCGGACGTCGCGCTCGCAGTCGACGTCACGTTCGCCACAGACGTACCCGACGTAGACGAAGACGAACACGGCAGCGTGGCAGTGGGAGACGGCCCGACGTTGAAACACGGTAAGGAGAACCACCCGGTGGTCGTCGAGGGACTCCGTCGGACCGCCGAGAACCAGGGTTTGGACGTCCAGGACGAAGCCATCATGACGAGAGGCGCTACGGACGGCGACGCCTTCTACGTCTCGCGCGGCGGCGTACCGACGGCGTCGATCGGCCTCCCCAACAGGTACATGCACACGCCAGCCGAGGTCGTTTCTCTCGACGACCTCGAGGGCTGCCGTGACCTACTGGCGTCGTACGTCGCGGACCTGGACTCCGGCGTGAGCTACAGCGTGCTCTGAAGCCGGTCCGACCTCTCGGGCTGCGGTGCCGCGGAAATGATTTAAGACCACGGGGACAAGATAGACGCCATGGAAACGGAATCCGACGACGAGAGGGTGCCGACGGGTATAGAGGGCTTCGACGAGATGGCTCGAGGCGGCTTCCCCTCGGACTCGATAAACGTGTTGACCGGCCGAGCCGGCAGCGGAAAGACCTTGTTCTCGATGCACTTCGTGATGGAGGGCGTCGAACAGGGCGAGCGCTCCGTCTACATAAGCGTCGACGACAGCGAGGAAAGCGTGCTGCGCGCTTCGAGACAGTACGACCTGGGCCTCGAAGAAGCAGTCGAACAGGATCAGGTGAGGCTGTACGACTACGACTCGCTGATGGACACGACGGGCCAGGGTCTCGTGGACTTCGACGACCTCACGCGGTCGATAGACCAGCTCGTCGCACCGGTCAACGCCGACCGCCTCGTCGTCGACTCAATCGCAGGCCTAGGTATCGCCGAGGACAGCGTGAACGAGATGCGGAGGAGCATGATTCGGTTCATACGACGGGTCCGCGACAACAACATCGTCGGCCTGTTCGTCAGCGAAGAGTGGGGTGACACGGAGACGCGGTACGGCGTGGAAGAGTACATCGGAGACAGCCTCGTCGTGCTAGGTCTCGAGCAGATGAAGAACCAGCTCAACCGCTCGATACACATACGGAAAATGAGGTTCACGGACCACGACTCGTCGTTCCGGCCCGTCGAGATAACGCCGAACGGACTCGTCGTCCACCGGCAGGGACAGGTCTTCTAGGCCCCGGGCGTCTGACGACCGCCCGAGTTCGACGTCGCGTGGCGCGTCCAGCAAGCGAAACGTAAGTCTCGCTCGAACGAGCTAAACCCAAGAGATAACACCCGAGAACCCGTACTCGGCATCAGATGAAACTCACGTTCCTCGGGACTGGTAGCGCGATACCCTCCGAGCGGATGCAGAGCGGCCTCTTGATCGAGGACGACCCGCTTCTGTTCGACTGCGGGAGCGGCGTCCTCCACAACCTCAATCGATCGGACGTCAGGGTCGACGACGTCGAAAACGTGCTGTTCACTCACTGTCACCTCGACCACGTCAACGACCTGATGGCGTTGATAAAAGCCGACTGGCTGCTCGGTCGCACCGAGCTATCAATCTACGGGCCGCCCGGTCTCTACGACACCGTCGAGTCCATGTTCGACGTCTACGACTACCTACGGGGCCGCGTCGACGTCGAGGTCAACGAGGTGTCACCAGGTAGCTCGTTCGAACTCCTCGGACACGATATCGAGACGACGGAGACGGAGCACAGCGTGACTTCGATGGCTTACCGCGTCGACGACGACTTCGTCTACACGGGCGACACCGAGGCTTTCGACGGCATCGCGGAGTTCGCGTCAGGCTGCGAGGTGCTCGTCCACGAGTGCTCGTTCCCCAACGACGTCGACGTCGGCAACCACACGCGGCCGTCGACCCTCGCCCCCGTGCTCGAAGACTGCGACGTAGACGAAGTGTACCTCACCCACCTGTATCCACACACCCGCGGGCGAGAGCAGGAGATGCTAGACGAACTCAGGGAGTCGTTCGACGGCGAAGTCGAGATAGCCGAGGACATGTACTCTGTGGACATCGGAGCGCGGCTGAGGAGACTAAGGTAGGGCGGAGGTCGACGGGAGCCGGCGCGAACCGTTCACAGCACCCTCAGTCTGGCGACGTAGAAGCCACCGGTGTCGTTCTGATGTGGGTAGTACCGACGGGTTCTACCGAGGGCTTCGCCGTACTCGTATCCCTCGAACGACCTCAGTCCCGGGCTCGACACGAGACCGACGTCTATCGGCTCTACCTCGACGTCGTCGAGAACGTGTGAGACGACGGCTTCGTTCTCCTCGGGCGCGAAAGTACACGTCGAGTAGACGACGACGCCTCCCGACCGGGTTAGCTCGACAGCACGGGACAGGATGCCCTTCTGAACGCCCTGCAGACTGGTGGCCTCGTGCTCGGAGGCCGCTCCCGCGTCGGTCTTACGCGTCGTCCCCTCTCCAGAGCAAGGCGCGTCGACGAGAGCGCCGTCGAATTCCACCTCCGTTTCGAGCGAGCGGGCGTCCTGCCGCGTGACCGCGACGTTCGTGACCCCGAGACGGTCGCAGTTGCTACGGAGCGCGGGAACCCGACCGCCGTCGACGTCGTTCGCGTGGACGTAGCCCGCATCGACGGCGACCTGCGTCGCCTTGCTCCCCGGCGCGGCGCACGCGTCGAGCACCCTGTCGCCGCCGTCGGCGTCTAGCACTACGGCGGGGATCATGCTGACCTCCTCCTGCACGTGTATCCAGCCCAGGTAGTGCGGCAGCGTGTTCCCCAGCTTGACCTCGGAGTCCACGTGGACGCCGTCGTCGAACCACTCCATCTCCCGGACTTCGACGTCGACACGACGTAGCTCGTCCACGACCTCCTCGCGACTCGCCTTCAGTCGGTTGACGCGCGCCGTCAGCGGCAGCGGTCGCGAAAGGGCTTCGACGAACTCGTCGTAATCGGGGACGACGTCGCGGTAGCGCGAGAACTCGCTCTCGATCGCGCTACGGCTCGGTACCGTCACAGGACTCTCTCCAGCGGGCTCTCGTCCAAGTCAGCTTCGGACAGCTCCACGGCGGCTGTCTCCAGCGCCTCGTGCCTCAGCAGGTCGTGGAGGCCATCGAGGAACTCCGCGGCGGAGTCGAGGTACATGAAGCCCTGGAGCGTCAGAACGGCGTCTCCGTCGACGTCGCGCGAGACGCCGCCCTGTATGTCGGCTGTCTCGAACTCCTTGTGCGTGGCTTCGACCGAGAGGTCGGAGACGTCGACTTCGTCGAGCTCGGCGTCAGCGACCTCCTCGACGGCGTTCTCTAGCTCCTCGACGGAGACGCCGGGAAGCCTGAGTATCAGGCGGTACGTCCGCTCTACGAAGACCTCGAGGTCGTCTTCACGGAGGCCGTCAGTCACCGTCTAACGCCTCCCTGAGCGCCTCGTCCATGACGTCCACCGGTGCGGAACGCTCCATCCATATCTCGAGCGCTTCGGCGCCCTGGTAGACGAGCATCGCGGCTCCGTCTATCGTGTTCGCTCCCGCGTCCGCGGCGTCCCGGAGGAGACGCGTGCGAACCGGGGTGTAGACGGCGTCGAAGACCGTGAGGCCGTCGTGCAGCACGTCGGCGTCGACGGGCGAACGGTCCTCCTTCATTCCGACCGAGGTGGCGTTCACCAGTAGGTCGACACCGGATATCAGGCCCGGTACTTCTTCGAGCGCGGCGCCGGAGACGTCGAACTCTTCCGCCAGCAGTTCGGCGCGTTCGACGGTGCGGTTCGCAACCGTGACGCTGGCGCCGGACTCGACCAGCTCGTAGACTATCGCTCGTGCCGCTCCCCCCGCTCCGAGCACGAGGGCGTCGCATCCCGTTGGGTCGAAGCCGTCTTCGCGGAGCGCCCGTCCGAAGCCCGCGGCGTCGGTGTTGTAGCACTTCATCTCGTTCAGATCGACGGTGTTAGCCGCGCCTATCGCGTCTACCTCGGGCGAGCGGTCGAGCGACGGCGATCGAGCGACCGCTTGCTTGTGCGGCACCGTGACGTTGACGCCGTCGACCCCCAGCGCCGTTGCTCCGTGGATGGCGTCCTCGACCCTGTCTTCGCGGACGTGGAACCGCGCGTAGTCGGCGTCGACGTCGAGTTCCTCGTACGCGGCCTCGTGCATGACGGGCGACAGCGAGTGAGCGACTGGGTCGCCGAAGATACCGTATAACTCCATCGCCGTTGGGTTGGCGTCGGGGGCTCTAATGTCCTCCGACGTCATCCTAATGGTTTATATCTAGGCGTAACGTAGTTGGCACAGCCGTGTACTCCGTGGTTGGGTGCTCCGAGTGCGAGAGCGTGAAGATAGTTCCGGGGGGGTCTCAGACCGTGGTCTGCAACCGATGTCAGGCGCAGATACAGATGGGTTCGGCGCGAGTGATATTCGAGTCGGACGACCTCGAAGCCGCCAAAGAAGCCCGTTCCGTCGCGCTCGCGAAACGCAACGGCTTCGACTACCTCGTCGAGGAGATAGTGGAACGTGATGTCGTGCAGGAGGACGTCTCCGAGCAGGTGGCGAGCGAAGCACTGCTGGAGAAGGAAGGCGTCGACGTCGAGGAGACGGAGGAGGCGGGCGACGTAGAGCGACCGAAGACCGACGGCGAGTCGAAGCCCCAGGTCCGGATAGTCCGGGACGCAATCGAGTTCCTCGACTCTCCGACGGACGCCGACGTCAGGGCGTTCGCAGTCGACCGAGGCGTACCCGCCGAAAAAGTCGAGGAGATAGTCGACCGTCTCTGCATGGAGGGCGAAGCGATGCGTACGAGCGAGGGCGTCGTGAGACTGCTCTGAAAGCCGGAGCGCGAAACCAGGGAGATAACGACATCGATTTATATCTCCCTCGTCATCCGATACCTACGAGCGCACGGACGCGTGTCACCGACACGCCGGGATGTGGTCGACGAGACTGAACCGCCAAGCGCCGTGGTGAACACAATGACAAGGTCGTTCTACACCTACATGAGGGACGAATGGAAGGACCTCGACGAAGGCGAGGTCCAGGAGGTACAGTGGCGGAGGATCCAGCGGTGGCGGGACGAACCCGCCATCAACCGCGTCGAACGCCCGACGCGCCTCGACCGAGCGCGGTCCATCGGCTACAAAGCCAAGCAAGGCGTCGTCGTAGCCCGGACGCGAGTCCGGAAGGGAAGCGCGCGCAAGAGCCGTCCGCCGCGAGGCCGCAGGAGCAAGCGCACGGGCACGAGGAAGGTCACGCGGAACAAGAACCTCCAGCAGGTAGCCGAGGAACGCACGGCGCGCAAGCACCCGAACCTGGAGGTCGTCGGCTCTTACTGGGTCGGCGAGGACGGCGACCGCAAGTGGTTCGAGGTCGTGCTCTACGACCCCGACCACCCCGCGGTGGAGAACGACACCGACCTCAACTGGGTGTGCGACGCCAGCCAGACAGGCCGGGCGTACCGCGGCAAGACCCGGGCGGGCCAGCAAGGCGGGAACCAGGGCTGAGCCTACCGGAGCTTGGTTCCTGGGACCGCGTCTTTCAAACCAGGGACCCGGGGTTCAGTCTTCGAGGCTTTTCACGGCTTCTACGACGACGTCGCGGTAGTCGCCGGGTTCGCGTCCGTACTGCTCGCGCGCTCGGTCCTTGAGCGGTCCGCTCTCGATGCGTTCGATGGTGCGTTCGGCTGTCTCGGCTATCCATCTGTCGCGTACGTCGGCGTCGACGGCGTTTATCGACTCCGGGCGTATCGACGTGATGACCTCGCCTTCCTCGGGTTCGTATGTGTCTGGTTTGCCGACGACGGCGACGTACTCCGGCGGCTCTATCTCGCGCAGGCTGTCGAGAGCTTCGGCCTGGTACTGGCCGGCGTAGACGAGGAACGTGCCCGTGGGGTCGACGACGCGCGCTCGCCAGTACTCGCTGTCCTCGCCTATGTCCTCTTTCTCGGTCATCGTGCCGACGACGAAGACGCGGTTCGCGCGGTCGCCGGTCGGCAGGAGGACGTACGCGGGCGAGCGTTCGTCGTCTCCTTCCTTGTACTTGTGTTCGGCGTCACGTAGCTCTCCGGCGAACACCCGGACGGCTACCTCGCGAGCTACCGTACTCACGCCGACCGGGCCTCCATCAACACGGCGTCGAGGTCGAGGTCGTCGGCGCCGGAGACCTCGGTCATCTCGTCGACGAGCACGTACCGGCCGATGCGCGGGCCTACGACGTGGTAGTACCGGCCGAGGAGCTTCCCTTCTATGTCGTCGGTGACGACGCTGGTGTCGAGGGCGTCCATCGACTCCTGTTTGGCTTCCTCCATCGTGATGCCGGTGACTTCCTCGGTGCGCTCGCGGTCGAGTAAGACGTCGTGTACTTTCTCGCCGTCGTCGAGCACGGCTTTGACGCGGAGGTCGAACTCGCCTTCGACCTCTCCGTGTTCGCTGCACCGGCCGTTCTGGAGCACGCGCGTGCAGTCTTCCTCGGGGCATCTTTTTATGAGGCCGCTTCCGCTCTGTACGTCGACGAGCGCGCCCTCCACCTCTACGTCGCTCGTTCCGACCTCGACGTCTTCGTCTAGCTCGGTTATCTCGGTGGTGCTGTTTAGTTTGACGCTCATCCGGCCCTGGTACTCGTCGGTGACGACGTTCTCTAGCTCGTAGGACCTGCCTTCTTCTAGCGCCGGGAGCTCGCTCTTCGACCACGCGGTGAAACGTATGCGTCCTGTGTCGTCGCCGAGCAAGCCGGTCTGGGCGACTGCGTCGCTGTCGCTGTCCCATAGTTCGACGACCTTGACGCGCATGTCGACCCACTCCTCGGGTGCGTCTATCTCGGCGGCCTTCGCCGTCTCGCTAGTCCGATCTTCGCGGCTGACTCCGGTCTGCTTGGAGTAGTGGCTTTCGACGCTCCTCCGGGCTTCGTCTAACGGCACCTGGTACTCGTTGACGAGGTTGTCGAGTCGGCTTTCGACGTCGTCTAGCTCGACGCCGTGTTCCGAGAACCGTTCGTGTATCTCCTTGGCTGTCTGTTTTATGTCTGCCATCTCTGTCTCCGGCCTCCGGTTGTCTTCTGTCGTAGGGAGGCAGAGGGATATAGTTGTGGGTCTCACTTAACTCTTCCAGTAGTGGAGGGCGACGGGAGCCCGTCGCTATCTTGCGGTTCTGACTCTTACTTAGGCCTTCGTAGCGAAGACTTAAGACCAGGCGGCCGGAGAAGTGATATAAAGGACTCCGGGGAGACGCATGGAACAGAGATCGTAGCCAGCGGCGCGCGCACCCGCGCCACCGGGCCACCCGGGAACCTACGCCGAACGCGCGACCGGCATGTATCCCCCGCTCTGCATCACGTCTAGCGCGTGCATGATGTCGGTGCGCGATATGATGCCCTCGAGCACGCCGTCGCTCTCGACGACGACGCGGCCGACGTTGTTACGCCCGATAGCCATGAGCGCGTCGAACGCCTCGTCGCCGGGCTCGACGGAGATGACCTCGGAAGTCATGACGTCCTCCACGTACGTCGAAGCCCGGCTCTCGGGTGACACCTCCCTGAGGTCGGATAGCGTTACGATGCCGACGACGTCGCCCGCCGAGTCGACTACCGGGTAGCCCGTGTGTCTCTCGAACATCATGCGTTCCGCGAGGTCTTCGAGCGATGTCTCCGGCGACACGACGTCGACGTCCGACGTCATTAGGTCGCGTACCGAGACGCCGTCGAGCGCCTCGCTGATAGCCGTCATCCGCGTCTCGCTCGTCGCCGCGACGTAGACGAACAACGCGATCAACACGAGTATGGGGTTCGCGAGCACCCCGACGACACCCATGAGTATCGCGAGCACCTTGGCGACGTTCGCCGCCGTCGCCGTCGCCCGCGCGTACGGCTGGTTCCGCGCGAGCAGAGCCCGTAGGACGCGGCCGCCGTCCATCGGAAACGCGGGAATGAGGTTGAAGACCGCGAGCACCACGTTCATCACCGCCAGCCATCCGACGACGAAGATGACTTCGGGTACCGCCGGCACGACGGACAACAGGAGGTAGAAGCCCAGGGCGACGAAGACGCTCGTCACCGGGCCCGCGATAGCTATCCAGAACTCCTGACGCCAGTCGTCGGGGTTCTCCTCCATCTGCGCCATACCCCCGAAAATCCAGAGCGTTATCGAAGAGATAGGTAGCTCGTAACGCAGGGCGACGTACGAGTGACCTAGCTCGTGCACCGTGATGCCGAAGAACAAGCCGACGGCGGCGAAAGCACCGAGCAACCACGGCGTGTTACCCGTGTTCAGCGACTCCGCGGTGACCTCGTGCCCAGACATCGACGTCAGCATATCCGCCCATATCTCCGCGCCCTCGGGGTCGCTGACACCGCTGCCTATCAGCCAGACGATGACCGGGAGGAACGCGAGCAACGTTACGTTCACCCGGATGGGTATACCCATCACGGAGAACAACCGGTAGTTCCAGACAGACATCGCTCTACGCCGTGACCTTAGCCTCCTCGACCTTTCGTTCTAGCGCCTCGAGCACCTCGTCGCGTAGACCTCGTACGAACTTCAGCGAGCCGACGACGAGATGGCCTCCTCCGTCGACGGCGGCGCCCTTGACCTCGACCTGTAGCTCCGACACTATCTCGGGTATGTCTATCTCTATCCCGTGTCCGCGGACGACGGCGAAGTCCGGGCCGTATCCAACAGTGACGACGGCTCCGTCGGCGTCCTCCACGAGTTCGTCGTGCACCGCGCCCGTCGTCTTGCCCGGACCGGGGTACGTGAACCTCTGGGTGTGGTTCTCAACGTCGAACTTCGCGAAAGTCGCTCCGTTCGATAGCTCGGCGCGTTCGACCGCGGGGATGGCGGCGGACTTCTGCTGCTCGAACGCCTCGTCCGCGCGCCTCACGAGGTCTTCCACGAGGTCCTCGTGCGCCGGCTGGTCGCCGACGTCGAGCACCGCGTTCACGAGGTGCCTGCCGTCGTCGTAGCGCAGGTGGTACGACTGGAAGTCGACGGCGTCGGCGATGTCGCTCACGTCGTCGCTGGAGTATCCCGCGCGCAACGCTATCTCGCGGTACTCCGTCATCTCGTCTGCCTCGCTCCGGTCGGCCGTGCCGGCGACCGCCGGGAGGTGACGGACGTCGCTCTCTACGTCGGGGTCGACGTGACGCGCGACCTCGGCGCAGATCATGCCCGACGTGATCGAGTAGTCTCCACCGACGAGGTAGGGGTTGACGTGTCTTTCGACGTGTTCGTCGACGACGTCCGAGGGACTGTGGTGGTCTACGACGTATATCGGTACGTCGTACGCACCCAGCATCTCGTACGCGGGCACGTCCTCCTCCGTCGAGCCGTTGTCGATGATGAGTAAGAGCGGTAGTTCGTGGCCGTGGCGCTCGCGGTCCCGGAGGGCGTTGTTGAGGTCGCGTGTCGCGTCCTCAATCTCGTAGAACGGCGCCTTGCTCGGCATACGTCTGAAGAGATGGTAGCGTGCTTCGGGGTCGTCGTTGTGTTCGTCGATCAGCGAGAGCACCGCTCTCTCTATCATGGCGCCGCTCGTGATGCCGTCGGCGTCGGCGTGGTGTCGGACCACGATGGGGCGCTCGGTCATCACGGCTCTGCGGAGCGCAGCCGCAGTCTCGCGTACGTCCGGGTACAGCGCCTCCAGCGTCTCGGACTCGACGAGCGGCTCTAGCTCGGGTGGACGTGCTTCTTCCTCGCGCACGGATTCGATCCGGCTCTCGACCTCCCGGCGTTCTTCTTCGTCCAGCGCGTCTATCGACTCGGTCTCGACCTGTAGCTCGCCTTCGCGTGTCTCGACCTCGCCGACGAGCCTGACGTAGTCACCGGTCTCGACGTCGGGGTACGCTCGTACTCCTGCGCGTTCGAAGGCGGCGCAGTCGACCGAGCCTGTCTCGTCGGACAGCGTGAATATCGTGGGACCGCTCGTCTGGTAAGTCCTCGTTACCTCGGCTTCGAGCGCCACACGGTCTCCCACGTGGTCGTCTAGCTCGTCTATCCGTCGGCGTTCGGCGACGGATAGACGAGCTAGACG
>JBKGYY010000046.1:0-10627 GCA_046545855.1 Halobacteriales archaeon
CCGCCGACGAAGAGACAGCGCTCCCGTCGAGCGTCGACGAGCTAGAGCAGATGTCGTACCGCGACCTCCAGGACGTCGCCAAGGCCGTCGACGTCAAAGCCAACCTCAAGACCGAGGACATGATCGAGCGCATCACCGAGGAACTCGGACTGGGAGGTGACGCCTGATGGCGATACTCAGGGCGGACGAGATACGCGAGATGACCGACAACGAGATAGAGGGCGAGCTAGAGGCGCTCGAAGACGAACTCCTCGCGGAGACGTCGATACAGGCCGCCGGCGGAGCACCCGACAACCCCGGCAGGATAAGCGAGATAAAGCGCACGATAGCCCGCATAAAGACGATACAGACCGAGAGGGAGGCCGAGCGATGAAGGCCGAGGACGTCGCACGACACGAGCTCATCGGCCTCCACCTCCGGGTCGACCGGCACGTCGACCCCGGACACGAGGACGTCGAAGGCGACGTAGTCTGGGAGACCAGGCAGACGCTCGAAGTCGACGTCGGCGGCAGCACGAAGACCGTTCCCAAGGCCGGCGCGACGTTCGAGTTCGAAGCCGAAGACGGCGTCGCACGCGTCGACGGAGACGCGCTCGTCGCCGCCCCCGCCGACAGAACACGAGAGAAATACGAGGTGACAAGATGCCGAGCATAGGATACGACGTACCGACGCCCGAGCGAACCTGCGACGACGACAACTGCCCGTTCCACGGCAGCCTGTCGCCGCGCGGCGCAGAGATAGAGGGCGAGGTCGCGTCGACCAAGATGACGAAGACCGTGGTCGTCGAACGCGAACACGAGGTCAAGGTACCGAAGTACGACCGATACATGCGACGCAGGAGCCGGACGCCCGCGCACTCGCCGCCTTGCCTCGACGTCGAGGAAGGCGACACCGTGCGCATCGCCGAGTGCCGGCCGCTCAGCAAGACCAAGAACTTCGTCGTCATCGAGGTCGTCGAAGACGGAGGCGAGACATGAAGGCGATAAAGGCCGACGTACCCCGCTCGATATCCAAGGGCGGACGTCTCGTCTGCGCCGACAACACCGGCGCCCGCGAGCTAGGTCTCGTGAGCGTCAAGAACTACCGCGGGGTTCGACGCAGGCAGCCCAAGGCCGGCGTAGGCGACCTCGTGGTCGTCAGCGTCAAGAAAGGCGACCCCGACATGCGCCGGCAGGTGCTCGAAGCCGTCGTCGTCCGGCAGAGGAAGCCCTACCGGAGGCCCGACGGAACCCGGGTGGCGTTCGAGGACAACGCCGCGGTCATCGTCGACGAGAACCAGGAGCCGCGCGGCACCGAGATACGCGGCCCCATCGCGCGCGAGGTAGCCGACCGGTACGGCGCCGTCGCCAGCACAGCGAGGATGATAGCATGACCCCGAGCAAGCAACCACGCAAACAGAGACGCCAGGCGGCCGAGGCGCCGCTCCACCAGGCGAACCGAGAGCTACAGGTGACGTTGAGCGACGAACTCCGCGAGGAACACGGCACACGCCGGGTTCGCGTCGCGGAGGGAGACACAGTCGAGGTCATGCGAGGCGACTTCCGGGGTCACGAGGCCGACGTCGTCGACGTCGACCTCAGGACACAGCGGGTCGTCGTCGAGGAAGCCGTGGTCGAAAAGACCGACGGCGAGGAGGTGCCGAGCCCGATAGATCCCTCGAACCTCCGTGTAGTCGACCTCAACCTCGAGGACGAGCGCAGGATAGACAGGCTCCGGCGCAAGGGAGGTGAAGCATGACGCATCAGAAACGCATCTCGGCGCCGGAGTCCTGGCCGCTCGAACGCAAGAACACCGTCTACACCGTGGGACCGCGAGCCGGGCCACACGGCGGCGACGCCGTCCCGCTCGTGGTCTTCGTGCGAGACGTACTCGGCTACGTCGACAGCGCGAAAGAGCTGCGTTACGCCGTCGAGAACGACGGAGTCGAGGTCAACGGCCGGGTGGTCGACCCGCGGTCGCCCGTCGGCACGTTCGACATAGTCGGCTTCCCCGCCCGCGACGAGTACTACCGGGTGTTCCCCGGCGACCGAGGCCGTCTGGCGCTCGTGCCCGTCGACGCCGACGCCGCCGGCGACAAGCTCGCCCGGGTGGAGGACAAGACGGTGCTCCCCGGTGGAGACGTACAGCTCAACCTCCACAACGGCGACAACGTCGTCGTCGACGAAGACGTCTACTCGACGCTCGACTCCGTCGTAGTCGACCTCGGTTCGAAGGAGGTCGTCGACCACTTCGAGTTCACCGAGGGATGCGCGGTGACGTCGATAGACGGCCGCCACAGCGGAGAGGTCGGCGAACTCGTAGGCAGGACGGTCAACGAGGGCTCGAGCCCCAACACCGTCGAGGTCGAGACCGCGGACGGAAAGTTCGAGACCGTCGAGGACTACGTCTTCGTGATAGGCGACGACGTCACGAGCCTCGAGGAACAGGAGGCCGAAGCATGAGTCTCGACGACCTCCACGAGATGAGACGGCCGTACGTCGAGAAAGTCGTCGTCCACATGAGCGTGGGGGAAGGCGGCCGCAACCTGCGGAACGCCGAGGAGATAGTCGAGGAGGTAACCGGGCAGACGACCGTGAGGACGCAGGCGAAACGGAGCCAGCCGGAGTTCGGCATCCGGGAGGGCGACCCAATCGGATGCAAGACGACGCTCCGCGGCGATACCGCGGACGGCTTCCTCCGGGAGGCGCTGTCGATAGCAGGGGAGATACCTCGGTCGTCGTTCGACGAGTACGGCAACCTGTCGTTCGGAATCGAGGAACACACGGAGTTCGAGGAGATGGAGTACGACCCGGAGATAGGTATATACGGCATGGACGTCACCGTCGCGCTCGCCCGGAAGGGCAAGCGCGTCGAAAGACGCGGCAAGATGTCCAGGTCTCTCCCGAGGAAGCAGCGGCTGACGGCCGAAGACGCCGCCGCGTACCTCGCGGAGGAGTACGGAGCTGATGTAGCATGAGCGAGAGCCAGGTGGAGGACGAGGAAACAGAGGAACCGGAGCGGACGAAGACGGGCAACCAGCACGAGTGCCGGAGGTGCGGTCGGAAGGAGGGGCTCGTGTCGAGATACGAGATATACCTCTGCCGGCAGTGCTTCCGCGAGGTAGCCCGAGACATGGGAGCGAAGAAGTACAGCTGAGGTGACAAGGACATGACGCTAACAGATCCAGTCGCGGACGCGCTCTCGACGATCAAGAACGCCGACCAGCTCGGCAAGCTAGAGTGCACCGTGGAGCCCGCTTCGAACACCGTCGGCAACGTCCTCGACGTCCTGCACGACCAGGGCTACGTGAGGGGATACGAGTTCGTCGACGACGGAGGCGCGGGCAAGTACGAGGTAGAGCTAGGCGGACAGATAAACGACTGCGGGCCCGTGAAGCCACGTTACTCGGCGAAGAAGGACGAGTACGAGAAGTGGGAGAAGAGGTTCCTGCCCGGCAGGGACTTCGGCACCCTGATAGTGACGACGAGCCACGGCGTGATGACTCACTACGACGCCCGCACGGAGGGCGTGGGCGGCCAGGTGCTCGCCTACGTATACTGAGGTGAAAGAAATGACACACACAACCAATATCGAGATACCCGACGAAGTCTCCGTCGAGGCCGACGGCGACGTCCTCCGGTTCGAGGGACCCGGGGGGAGCGTCGAACGCAGGCTGTCGAACCCCGACGTCGACGTCGACGTCGAGGACGGCGAAGTCGTCCTCACGGCTTCGAGCGACAGACGCGACGTCCGCGCCGTCGTCGGTACGTTCGAGAGCCACGTCGACAACGCCGTACAGGGCGTGACCGACGGCTTCGAGTACAGGATGAAGGTCCTGTACAGCCACTTCCCAATGCAGGTCGAGGTCAAGGGCGACGAAGTCGAGGTGAGGAACTTCCTCGGCGAGAAACACCCGCGTTCGACCGAGATACGCGGCGAGACCGAGGTCGAGGTACAGGACGAGGAAGTCGTGCTCCGCGGGCCCGACAAGGACGACGTCGGTCAGACGGCCGCGAGCATCGAACAGCTGACGTACACGAACGACAAGGACGTCCGGGTGTTCCAGGACGGGATATACATAACCCGGAAGCCGGGGGCGGAGGCGTAATATGGCCGAACCCGAGGAGATCACGGACGTCGACGGCATCGGCAAGTCGAAGGCCGAGTCGCTACGCGACGCCGGCTACGAATCCGTGGCCGACCTCCGTCGCGCGACACAGGACGAGCTAACCGAGGTCGAGTCGATAGGCAAGGCGCTCGCCGCACGAATAAAGGCCGACGTCGGCGGGCTCGAGGTCGACGAAGACGTCGAGGTCGAGGAGATAGACGAGGAAGAAGAAACCGAGGGAGCAACAATCGTGTCGGCGGCGTCGCTCTCTGACAAGACACCCGACCTCGACGACAGGACGCGACGCGAGCTCAAGAAACGACGTCGCAGGAAGAAACACCAGCCGAGCTTCGAACGCCAGGACCACCACAAGAAGAAACGCGTGCCGACGTCGTGGAGACGGCCGCTCGGCTCGAACTCCAAACGCCGGAAGGGCGTCAAAGGCAAGGGCGCCGTCGCCACCGTGGGACACGGTTCGCCCGCCTCGGTGCGGAACCTCCACCCCAGCGGCTTCGAGGAGGTGCTCGTCCACAGGCCCGAGGACCTCGACGGAGTCGACGGCGACCGCGAGGC
Organism: Halobacteriales archaeon; assembly: GCA_046545855.1. Lineage (GTDB taxonomy): Archaea > Halobacteriota > Halobacteria > Halobacteriales > Halorutilaceae > JAQZDA01. Next base: position 4,661 of record JBKGYY010000046.1, read on the forward strand.
CGTCCGGATAGCGTCTGGAGTCGGAGGCAGGAAGCGCGAGCGCATAGAGGAACGAGCGCTCGACGAAGAGATACGCGTGCTCAATCCGACGCACGTCGAGGAGGTGGAGGAATGACCGACCTCAGCAACCAGAAGCGGATGGCCGCAGACATCATCGGATGCGGCGAGAACCGCGTCTGGATAGACCCCGGGGCGCAGAGCGACGTCGCCGAAGCCATCACAAGGGAGGACGTCCGGGAGCTCGTTCGCACGGGGCTCATACGCGAGAAACAGAAGAAAGGAGTCTCCCGCGGCCGGGCGCGCGAACGAGACCAAAAACGCGCCTACGGACACGGCAAAGGCCCGGGCAAACGCAAGGGCAAAGCCGGCGCGCGCAACGACAGCAAGGACGAGTGGCAGTCGAAGATAAGGGCGCAGCGCCGCGAGCTAAAGCGGTTGCGTGAACAAGGAGAGATAACGCCCTCGGAGTACAGGGAGCTGTACCGCCGGGCGAAGGGCGGCGAGTTCCGGAGCGTCGGCTACCTCCGGAGCCACGTCGAGGGCGACACCGAGGGAGGTGACTAGAGATGTCATCCGGAGCGAAGTACAAGGTACCACTGAGACGGAGACGCGAGGGCCGGACGGACTACGGCCAGCGTCTCGCGCTGCTCAAGAGCGGTAAGCCGAGGCTCGTAGTCAGGAAGACGAACAACCACGCCCTCGTGCAGCTCGTCGAGGCCGGGGAGCAGGGGGACAGGACGCTGGCGCACGCGCACACCAGCGAGCTACGTGACCACGGCTGGGAGGCGCCGACGGGCAACCTGCCCGCCGCCTACCTCGTCGGCTACCTCGGCGGCAGCCGTGCCGTCGAACACGCCGACGAAGCCGTGCTCGACATCGGCGTCAACTCCGTGACCCCGCAGAACAGGGTTTTCGCCGCGCTGAAAGGAGCCGTCGACGCAGGCCTCGACGTCCCGCACGGCGAGGAAGTCCTCCCTGCATGGGAGCGCGTCCGGGGCGAACACATCGCCGAAGGCGTCGAGTACGAGGCCCGGGAGGTCGACGCAGGCGACGTACCCGGGATGTTCGACGACGTCCTAGCCGAACTGGAGGAGACAGCATGAGCCAGGCAGAACACGACGACTGGAGACCGAAGACCCGTCTCGGACGGATGGTCCAGGACGGAGAGATAACCGGCATGGACGAGGCGCTCGAGTCCGGCTTGCCGCTCAAGGAACCCGAGGTCGTCGACACCTTGCTCCCGGGGCTGGAGGACGAGGTGCTCGACGTCAACATGGTCCAGCGGATGACGGACTCCGGCCGGCGCGTGAAGTTCCGGTGCAGCGTCGTCGTCGGCAACCGCGACGGCTACATCGGGTACGCCGAAGCGAAGAACGACCAGGTGGGCACGGGCATACGCACGGCGATAGACGTCGCGAAGCTCAACGTCTTCAAGGTCAGCAGGGGCTGCGGCTCCTGGGAGTGCGGCTGCGGCAGACCGCACACCGTGGCGCTGAAGACCCGGGGCAAGGCCGGCAGCGTCGAGGTAGAGCTAATACCCGCGCCACGCGGCCTCGGTCTCGCGTGCGGCGAGACGGCGCGACACGTTCTCGAGCTAGCGGGAGTCGAGGACGTCTGGACGCGTTCGAGCGGACAGACGCGTACGACCGTGAACTTCGGGAAGGCGACGTACGACGCCTTGCTCGCGACCGCCGAAGCCCGGATTCCGCGCAACGCTCACGAGCGCAGGGAGGTGATCGAGTGATGTCGTCGCTCGGTCTCGTTCAGGTGCGCGGCGAGGCCGGCCAGAGCGGAGAGGTGCGCGACACCCTCGACATGCTCAACCTCGGCGCGCTCAACCGGTTCACCGTCGTGCCAGACGACGACTCGTACCGCGGCATGGTCTACAAGGTCAACGACTACGTCGCTTACGGCGAACCCGGAGCTTCGACCGTCGCGTTGCTCCTCCGTCGGAGGGGCGAGACCGCGGGCGGCGAAGACGTCACCGACGACTACGTCGCCGACGAGACGGAGTACGCAGACGTCGACGCTCTCGCGGAAGCCGTCGTCGAAGGCGAGACGACGCTCCGCGACGCCGGGGTGTCGCCGACACTGCGGCTCCACCCTCCGCGCAAGGGACACGCGGGAATCAAGAAATCCGCGTCACAGGGAGGCGTTCTCGGGTACCACGGCGACGAGATAGACGACCTGCTCAGGAGGATGAGGTAGATGGCGCGCGACAGCAAGAAACGCGGCCGGGGCTCGAGGACGCACGGCGGCGGCTCACAGAAGAAACGCCGGGGCGCGGGCAACCGCGGCGGACGCGGCGACGCCGGACGCAAGAAACACGAGGCCGCGAAACACCCGCCTCTCGGCAAACACGGCTTCAAGCGACCGGAGAAAGCCGTCGACGACGTCGAGACGGTCAACGTCGGCGAGATAGACCGCCGTCTAGACTCGCTCGTCGAAGAAGGCGTCGCCCAGCGAACCGACGACGCCGTCGAAGTCGACGCCGAGGCGATGAACGTCGACCGCGTGCTCGGAGGCGGACAGGTCCGAAACGCGCTCGTCGTCAGGGCGCCGGAGTTCGCTGGCTCGGCCGCCGAGAAGATAGAGAGCGCGGGCGGCGAAGCCATACCGACGGCCGAGGAAGAACCGGAGGACGACGAGGCGGAGGAAGAGTGACAGCCGGCGACCTCGTCTCGGCCGGGTCGACGGCCTCGCAGCCCCGGGAATCGCTATACGGCGTTTCAAAAGACCTTTAGACCAAGCAGACAGAGGAACATCAGAATGGGAGTCATCGACGTACTGGAGCCCTACATCGTCCGGATGCCCAGCGTCTCGCGTCCGGAGAAACACGTTCCCTTCAAACGGAAGCTCACGTGGACTCTCGGCGTGCTCGTTCTCTACTTCGCTCTCACGAACGTCACGGTCTACGGCGCCGACGTGCAGGGCGACCTGTTCGGTCAGTTCCGCTCGGTTCTGGCTGGCGCGCAGGGCTCGGTGCTCCACCTCGGCATCGGCCCCATCGTCACGGCGTCGATAGTGCTCCAGCTGCTCGATGGCTCCGACCTCCTTCCGTTCGACACGAGCGAACCCCGCGGACAGGCGCTCTACCAGGGCAGCCAGAAGGTGCTCGTCGTACTGATGTCGATACTCACGGCGGCGCCGATGGTCGCCACGGGCTTCCTGACGCCGCGCGCCGACCTCGGGCTCAGCGTGGGAGCCGTCGCCTGGATAGTCTTCCTCCAGGTGGCGCTCGGCGGCGTCATCATACTCTACCTCGACGAGATAATCTCGAAGTGGGGCATAGGCAGCGGCGTCGGCCTGTTCATCGTCGCCGGCGTCAGCCAGCAGATGGTGGGCGGCATCTTCGACTGGCACAGCGACCCCAGCGCCGAACTCGCGGAACTGCCCGTCGGCCTGCTGTTCCGATGGTACCACATAGCGACGGGTCAGTCGCCGCTCGGCACCGAGTTCGCGGCGACGAGCAGCGAGGGATTCTGGTTCCTGATGACGTACGGAGGACAGATACTGTTCGTCATCACCACGATACTGGTCTTCGCCATAATCGTCTACGCCGAGAGCGTGCGCGTCGAGATACCGCTTTCTCACAGCCGCGTCAAGGGAGCCCGCGGCAGATACCCCGTGAAGCTCATCTACGCCAGCGTCCTCCCGCTGATATTCGTGCGCGCGATACAGGCGAACTTCCAGATGCTCGGCCAGGTGCTCTACTCCCGTGGCTTCGACCCCGAGTGGTTCGCGGTCTACGACCAGGGAGTGGCGCAGAGCGGCATCATGTGGTACCTGACCCCGGTATACCGCCCTGAGGACTGGATGTGGTGGCTTCCCACCGGGCCGACGCAGGAGGTACACCAGGTGCTCCTGCGGCTCGGAGTCGACCTGACCTTCTTGATGGTCGGCGGCGCGATATTCGCGGTGTTCTGGGTCGAGAGCGCGGACATGGGTCCCGGCGCCGTCGCACAACAGATACAGCGAAGCGGGATGCAGATACCGGGCTTCCGCAGGAACCCCGGCGTCATCGAGAAAGTCATGGAACGGTACATCCCGCCGATAACCATCCTCAGCGGCATACTCATCGGGCTCATCGCCGCTCTCGCCAACCTCCTCGGCACCATCGGGGGCGTCGACGGCCTCGGCCTCCTGCTCGCAGTCTCGATAACCTACAAGCTGTACGAGGAGATAGCCGAGGAACAGATGATGGAGATGCACCCGATGATGCGCAGGATGTTCGGGCAGGAGTGAAGCGGGTCAGGTTTATCACGCTAGCCTCCGTAGCCTCCGGCGTTGAAAGTAGAGTGCGAGTTCCTGGGGTCCAGGCGACTCTCCCTGTCTCACGACGAGTTCGCGTACGCCGGCAAGTTCCGCTTGCCGACGTCGAAAGCCGTCGCCCGCGACCAAGAAGGAGAGATAGCCGCGGCGCTCTGCTACGACGAAGACAGATGCAGCGACGGCGTCAGGATACGTTACGTCACCGTGCGCGACGACCTCAGGGGCGAAGGCGTCGGACCCGAGCTAGCGGAGTTCGCCGCCGACAACCTCCTGGAGGAGTACCCCCGCGTACGCGTCTCCGTCAACAACGCCTACGCCTACGTCGCCCTACACCGAGCGGGCTTCGGGTACACCGGCGAACGCGGACCCCAGGACGAACTAGTGCTCCAACGACCGCCGCCCGAAAACGACCGTTTCCAGGAGGGCCTCCACGCGCTCCTCGCAATCGAACCCGGGGACGAAGAAAGAAGGTACATACGCGAGCGCATCGACGACGTCAGCCGAGACACCGAATAGAAAGCACTTAGAAACACGAGGCAGTAACCGACAACGAGGGCCCATAGCTCAGACTGGTTAGAGCGCTCGGCTCATAACCGAGTGGTCGTCGGTTCAAATCCGACTGGGCCCAGAGCGAATCGTTTTCCAGCTGTTCTCGTTGTTCTGAGCGAAGGGTCCGAGGATTTGAAGCAGGGAAGGGAGCGAGCCGAAGGCGAGAGGACTGACCGTGGTTCAAATCCGACTGGGCCCATGAGTGTACGTTTACCGGTGTCTCTTTTTGTCGTCCGAAAGAATGCGTCGAACGTTTTGAAACGGTGAGGTTTAGAGGTCGTCTTCGGTGTAGATCAGTTCGACGCTGTTCTCCTTGAGCCAGTTGGCGTGTTGCTTGTACTCTGGCATGTGCTCTTCGACGACGCGCCAGAAACGGTCGGTGTGGTTCTTCTCTTTCAGATGGGCGAGTTCGTGGACGACGACGTACTCTAAAACGCCTTCGGGGGCCATTACGAGCCGCCAGTTGAAACTCAGGTTCTTCTTCGGCGAGCAGCTTCCCCAGCGTGTCCGTTGGTTTCGGACGGCTATTCCCTCGTACTCGACGTTCATCTCGTCGGAGTAACGGCCGACTGCTTTCTCGAAAAAACCTCTTGCTTCACGGCGGTAGAACTCCTCTAGAACATCCTGTATGGAGCTCTCCGAAACCTTGTTTTCCGGTAGAAGTATCCGTCTACCTCGGATTTTGGCGTACGTGACGTCGTCGACCTGTAGTTCGTAGATGTCGCCGCGATACGGGAACTCCTCGCCTTCTTCGAACGACCGGTCGGGGGCGCTCTCCCTGTACTCGTCGACTTCTTGTTTTTTGTCCAGCACCCAGTCGGCGTTCTCTTCTATGAACTCCGTGGCGACGGACCGACGGCCTTCCGGCACCACTACCTTGACGTGGTTGATGTCGACGTCGATCCTGGCTTTGGTTGCGTCGCTGCTTTCGACTACCTCGTACTCGATGTCTTCGGCGCCGACCGACAGGGTGCGGACGTGTTCATTCATGGTTGTTGATCAGGTAGTCCCGGATGTCCTCGATGAGTTCGTCGTCGTAGAGATCCCTTCGGCCGTGTTCGCTCACCAGTATGCGGATGGTCTTCCGTCTTATGTCGTCGAGGGTGCTTCGGTTGGACTTCCATCCCGGGAACTTGTCGATGGAGT
>JBKGYY010000047.1:0-10546 GCA_046545855.1 Halobacteriales archaeon
TGAAGGCGAACCCGGACTCGCCCCAGCTTCCGGTGCGCAGGCGGGCTCTCCGCGAGGGCAAGACGGTCTACATGGCGGTGCCGCGTCTGCGGGACGAACGCGCTTTCGTGCGGCTGGACCCCGGGGAGATATCCGATGGGTCGCTCGACGAGGCGGCTACGGTGTCGTCGTACGCGGACCACGGCGTCGCAGTATTGCCGTCTGACGTCGAGGACGTCGACCTCGTGGTGTCGGGCTGCGTCGCCGTCACGCGGGAGGGCGGTAGGCTGGGTAAGGGCGAGGGTTACAGCGACCTCGAGTGGGCGGTTCTACGCGAACTGGACGTCGTCTCCGCGGACACGCCGGTGGCGACGACGGTGCACTCTATCCAGGTGCGTGACGTCGACGTCCGGTTGGAGGCGCACGACGTCTCTGTCGACGTCGTCGTGACTCCGGACGACGTGTTGCGAACTCCATCTCGGGCGAAGCCCGACGGCGTCGACCGGGGTATGCTGTCGGACGGGGACGTCGACGAGATGCCGGTTCTGAGACGTCTGATGTAGGCGGCCGTCGGGCCGTCGGTCTCTCGCGCCTGCGAACCGCACGTTTTTCGAGTTACGGTCGTCTCCGTGGTGGTTCGTTGGTTTCGTCGTCTCTGTCGCTTCGGAATGGTTGGGTTCCTGCGGTGTTCGCACTTGGATTTAAATATTGGGCGGCGTCTTGGTTATTAAGGTTGATATCTAATGTACGTGCCGGGCCGGAATCTGCCGTTTGAGCCAACCAGCAAGTTATCACTTTTGGTAGCCTGTCGTTTCACGCGTGCCGCAGCAGGAGCCACCGCGCTCGCAGCCACACTCGCCACCGGAGCCCACGCGGGCGTACCCTGGCTCCTAGACACGCCGACCAAGGGGCCTCCAGAACACCCTGCTCGTCGCAGGCTTCGCCGCCGTACCCGCCGTCGCAGTAGCAGCCTACGTCTCCAGCGACCGCGGACACGAGACGGCTCACGTCGCCCTCGCCACCGCGTGCGGCGCCAGCCTCGTCGCGATAGCCTACCACGCGAACCACGCTCTCGCGAACGAACTCGGCGTCAACTCGACGTCTTTCCTCGTAGCAGCCTCGACTTCCGAGGAAGCCCTCAAGCTCATCGCCGCGCTCGGGCTGGCCCTCCTCGCCCGCCGGCACGAGACACCGAGCTACGTACTAGCGGGCGGCCTCGTCGGACTCGGCTTCGCCTTGGGCGAGAACGTCTTCCACCTGTCGACGGCGGGCGCCGACGTAGATGTCGCGCTCGACAGAGCCGCCGTCGCACCTCTTCACGTCCTCACGACGGCCGCCGCCACAGGAGCCGTCGGCCTCCTCCGCGAACGCCCGAGGTACGGCGTCGCACTCCTGCTGGTCGCGCCGTCGTTACACGTCGGATACAACCTGAACGCCGCGTTCGACGGCGGCGCCGGCACGGCGTTGGTCTTGTTCGCCGGCGGCTTCGCGGCAGTAGAGCTACTCCACCTGCACAGCGAGAGAGTCGATCCTACTCCGAACGCGAGTCGTGCCCGCCCCAGACCCACTCCTCGCAGAACATACGCCACCAGTAGTCCTCGACCGAGCTGTTCAACGGGTTGACGCGGTCCTCCATGCACGACGCCACGAACTCGGTGTTCTCCTCTATGTACTTCCGGACCGCGCGGCGTTCGTCGCCGTAGAGGTAGTAGACGGTCTGAGTCCTCCCCCGGGACTTGTGCGCGCCCGTACCCGAGCGTGTGACGTCGAACTTACCCACCCAGCGTCGGTCGGTCGTGCTTATCTTCCGAGGTAGCTCGTCGGCCACGAGCGGGCCTCGCTCGCGGAGCGCCTGTATGACCCTGTTCGACCGGGTCTTCTCGTCGGGTGCCGGGGGTGTGTCGGACGCCATGATGTGTCTGGTCACGTCGCTCCCCAGCGACCCCACCTGCCTTCACTCGGTAGTTCCTAAACCACGGGCGCCTTTAAGGACTGCGTATTACGTCGGCGCCCCGGCGATTCAATTCCCGAGAGACACCGCCAGGATGAACCGAGCTATTTCGACTCGTAGAGTTCGACGGCGCGCTCCAGTTCGTCTTCCGACAGTGTGAGAGCCGGGCCGCTCTCCGACCGCGGGGCGTCGCAGCCGCTGCATCGCTCGGGTTCGTCGCCGCTCGGCCTGTACCACTCGGGCGGCACCAATAGACAGTCGGTACACACGTTCTCGTCCGGCCTGATCGGCAACGCGTCGATGAGGTCACGTCTACCCATGGTACTGAGACGAGCGCGCGTCATTTAAAGTTCGGCGCAGCCGAGCCGGGACGAACCGGCTACCCCAGGAAGCTCTCGATACGCGACAGCGCCTCCTTAAGCTGAGGCATAGCGGTCGCGTACGACATACGCAGGTGGCCTTCGCCGGCGTCGCCGAAGACGCCGCCCGGCACGACAGCGACGCCCTCCTCCTCGAGCAACGCCTCCGCGAACTCCTCCGAAGAACCCCGCGGGCACTCGGGGAAGACGTAGAAAGCGCCCGCGGCACGGAAGCAGTCGACGTCCATCTCGTCGAGACGCGAGAGCACGTACCTGCGCCGGCGGTCGAACTGCTTGCGCATCTCCGCGACGTCGTCGTCACATCGGTCGAGAGCCTCGATAGCCATGTACTGCGCCGTCGTCGGCGCCGACAGCATCGTGTACTGGTGGACGCGGTTCATGGCGCGTATCGCCTCCGCCGGACCCGCCGCGTAGCCCAGCCGGGTTCCCGTCATCGCGTACGCCTTCGAGAAACCGTTGAACACCACGGTGCGCTCCCGCATGCCGGCGAGCGACGCGGGAGAGACGTGTTCGCCCTCGTACGTCAGGTCGGCGTAGACTTCGTCGGACAGCACGACGACGTCGTGCTCGCGCGCGAAATCCGCGACCTCACGCAGGTCGTCTTCCTCCATCACGGCGCCCGTCGGGTTGTTGGGGTAGCACGTCACGAGGTAGTCGGCGTCCTCGGCGCCGGCGTCCCGGAGGACGTCGTAGCTCAACCGGAAGCCGTCCTCCATCGACGTCGGCACCGGGAGGACGCGGCCGTCGACGAACGACACCGCCGGCCGGTAGCTGACGTAGCTCGGCTCCGGCACGGCGACGACGTCGCCGGGGTCGACGAGCGCGCGCATCGCGAGGTCGACGGCCTCGCTCACCCCCGTCGTCACGAGCACTTCGTCGTCGGCCGAGTAAGACAGGTCGTACTCGCTCAGCTTGGTTTCGATGCGCTCGCGTAGCTCCCTGCGGCCGCGGTTCGCGGTGTAGCTCGTCCTCCCTAGCTCGAGCGACGTGATACCCGCCTCGCGCGCGGCCCACGGCGCAGCGAAGTCGGGTTCGCCGACGCCGAGCGAGATCACGTCGTCGGCCTCCTCCGCGAGCTCGAAGAACCGCCTTATTCCGGAGGGCGGCACCCTGGCTACGCGGTCCGCCGTCTTCATGGCGATATCGACAGCCTGTCGTCGTCGACGGCGTCGTCGAAGACGAGGCCGCCGTCCTTGTAGGTCTCCATCACGAAGTGCGTGACCGTCTGGGTTATCTCGGGTATCGGAGCCACCTTGTCGCTCACGAACCGCGACACCTCGTTCATCGAGTCGCCGACGACGACGAGGCCGAAGTCGTAGTTGCCGCTCACGAGCGTGAGCCGCCTTACCTCGGGGAAGCCCGCGATACGCCGGCTTATCTCGTCGTAGTTGGTCTCGCGGTCGAGCGACACGTTGACCTCGACGTAGGCTTCGACGTGGTCGTCGGTGACCTCGCTCCAGTCGACGACGGCCTGGTAGCCCGCGACCACGCCGGAGTCCTCGAGCTCCCCCACGGCTCTTTCTACTTCGTCTTCGCTGGCGTCGACCATCCTCGCTAGGTCCTCGGTCGGCAGACGCGCGTCCTCTACGAGGAGGTCGACTAGCTCGCGCTTGAGGTCGTCCATGGACGGCTTTCGAGCCGCCGTGATAAAAACCGATGTGGTTATGCGTCGGCGTCCTGGAGCACGTTGCCGTGGACGTCTATCTCGCCCTCGACGACGCGGGTAGACGAGATGGGTTCGCCGTCGTCCGCCATCACGTGCGGCACGACGACGACGTCTAGCTCGGGGTAGCCGCGCTCCCGCCGTATCTCGTTTATCCTGTGGCCGCCTTCCTCCGTCTCCGGCGAGACCACGAGGGCGTCGAACCCCGGGTGCTCGCTGGCTATGCCGTAGGGGTCGTCGAGCGTCTCGACGGCGAAGCTCGCGCCGACGTCGACTTCGTCGCGGAGAGCCTCTAGCTCGCTCTCGACCGCGCGACGCCGTTGTTCGTACGGACGTATCTCGCGTGGCCGCGGCCTCGTGTTCGGCGCGAGTTCGTCGCTCGTCAGCCCGACGACTACGCGGCCGTCGTCGGCGAGCGTGAGCGCACGCCGGAGGAGAGCGCGGTGTCCGTCGTGTATCGGGTCGAAGGTACCGCCTATGGCGACCTCCATCCTACCTGCCGTCGTCCTCGTCGTCGCCGGAGTCGATTACTATCTTGTACGGGCTCCAGTCGGTTTTGAGCTCCTTCCGTCGGCGGGAGTCGAGGTAGCTGTCGAGGTTGAATAGCTGGTTGAGGCGTTCCTCGACTCGTTCGCTGAACCTCCGTGCGAGGTCGCTCGGCTGGACCGCGGTGTAGACGTAGGGGTTGTTGCCCGCGCCCTCCGTCTGCTTCTTCCGTCGTTCGACGATTCCCTCGCGGTAGAGGTCCGAGAGACACTCGCGCACGGTGCTCGGGTACAGCCCGGTGTCCTCGGCTATCTCCTCGCTCGTCGCCTCGCCGCGCTTCCTGAGGTAGAGGTAGACCTTCGCCCGGGTCTCGGTGTCGAGGAAGCCCGCGAGGAGGTCGACGAGGCTGCTGTCGAGAGAGTCGACGCCCTTCTGTATCGTGTCCTCCACGGTCTCGCGCGCTTCCTCCGTGGCTTCGTCGACGCGCTGCCGCGAGCGGTCGCGGACCTCGTCGACGGCTTTCTTGGCCTGCTCGGTGGCTTCGCCGACTCGCTCGGCTTTCTCGTCTATGGCGTCGTCGTTCCTGACGATTCGAACCTTGGGTCTCTCCTCGTCGTCATCGTCTCCGACCTCGACGTAGTCGTCCCGTGAGCCCCGGTCGTCGGCCGTCATCTCTTCAACCTATCTCCCTCGGGTTTATAGGTCTTGTTATGGCGTAACGTGGACGGCGGCGGCTCCGACGGCCTCAAGAGACCCGCACGCTGTCGAGCACGGCGTCGAAGCCTCCGTCGGCGTGTGCCGCGCGCTGTCTCTCGGCGCCCGTCTCGTCGAGCAAGAAGTCGGCGCGTTCGACGTCTAGTTCGTAGAGAAGTCGGTCGAACAGGCTTTCCACGCCGACCTCGCCTCGGTCACCCCACAGGAAGTCGGCGTCCCGTCCGTGTCTCGCCGCCCTCCAGCGGTTCTCGTCGAGCGTCCACCACGGCTGCACGCGGTGGTCTTCGCCGGCCTCGTACCTCCCGCCGAGTTCGAGCACGAGAGCCCGGACGAGTTCGACGAACGCCTCGACGCGGCGGACGTCGGTCTGTGCGTCCGGCGACCTGACCTCGACGGTGCCGTGGCCGGGATGCGGTCGGACGTCCCACCATAGCTCGCCGCTGTCGCGCACGGCGTCGTCCTCGACCATCCTGTCGACGAGCGCCGAGTACGACTTCCAGTCGCCGAAGCCGCCGGGCATACCGGTGTTCGGGAGGTTCTCGAAGACGACGGCGCGGGCGGACGCGAGACGGGTGTCGCGTCCGTACCAGTACGGCGAGTTCGCGCTCAACGCGAGGAATAGAGGCAGGTACCGGCGTATCTCGTCTGCTATCCAGACGGCTTCGTCGGCGTCGTCGACTCCGACGTGAACGTGGAGGCCCGCCGTCAGGTTCCTGTGCTGCGGGTAGCCTATCCTGTCTAGCTGGTCGCGGTACCGGGGTTCGTCGACGTGCAGGTCGACGTGTTCGTCCCACCGGGCGGTGGGATGGAGTCCCGCGGACAGCACCTCGAAGCCGTGTTCTGCGGCGTGGTCGACGAGCGCCTGACGACGGCGTCGGACGGCTTCGAACGCCCCGTCGACGTCTTCGGCGACTGGTATCTTGGTCTCGACGACGAACTCGAAGAGCTCGGTGTCTAGCTCCCCGAGGTCGGCTGGCGGGCTTTCGAGCAGGTCCCTGGTGCTCCTGGGCTCGTGGCTCTCGGCGTCGACGACGTAGAACTCCTCTTCGACGCCTACCGTCCCCCGTCTGTCGAACGCCGCGGCCATCTCGTCTACGCCGTGGCTTCGTCTCGCACCCAGTCGTAGCCTTCGTCCTCGAGACGTTCGACGAGTTCGGGACCGCCTTTCTTCGCTACCTCTCCGTCTATTACGACGACTACGCGGTCGGGCTCGACGTAGTCGAGGATGCGCTGGTAGTGCGTGATGAGCAGCGTGCCCATGTCCTCGTTCGTTAGCTCGTTTATCCCTCGGGCGACGACCTTGAGGGCGTCGATGTCGAGGCCGCTGTCGACCTCGTCTATCAGAGCTATCTCGGGTGCGAGCACCGCCATCTGGAGCACCTCCATCCGTTTCTTCTCGCCGCCGCTGAAGCCCTCGTTGACGTAACGGTTCGCGAACTCGGGGTCGATGTCGAGCGTCTCCATCTTCTCGGTCAACGTCTCCGAGAACTCCACGGGGTCTATCTCGTCTTCTTCGTCTCGGCCTGCGTTCAACGCCGTCCGCAGGAAGTTAGAGACCGAGACACCGGTGATCTCCTTGGGGTACTGGAACGCGAGGAACAGGCCGAGCCGGGCGCGTTCGTCGGGCTCTAGCTCGAGCACGTTCTCGCCCTTGAACCGCGCCTCTCCCCCCGTGACCTCGTACGCCGGATGTCCCATGAGCACCTTGGCGAGCGTCGACTTCCCGCTGCCGTTCGGCCCCATCATCGCTACTATCTCTCCCTTGGATATCTCGAGGTCCACGCCCCGGAGTATCTCCTCTCCTTCGACCTCTACGTGCAGGTCCTCTATCTCTAGTGTATCGTCTGACATGTGTTCACCTTGATTATGTAGGTCGTCGGGTTTAACCTCCTCGTTCTCGTGCGCTCGGCGGACGTCATAGCTCGTGTTTCGACTCGTACTCGACGATGCCGCCTTCGAGCACCTTGAGGCCGAGCACCGCGCACTTGACGCGAGCGGCGCTAAGCTCTATTCCGAGCATCTCCTGCACGTCCTCGGTCTCTAGCTCGCGTACCTCGTCGAGCGTCATGCCGACGACCTCGTCGGTGAGCATCGACGCCGACGCCATGCTTATCGCGCAGCCCTTGCCGTCGAACTTGACGTCGACGACCTCGTCGTCCTCGACGACTGCGTACATCTCTATCTCGTCTCCGCACGACGGGTTGTCGTCCCTGTACCGCACGTCGGCGTCGTCTATCGAGCCGTAGTTCTGGGGGTTGCGGTAGTGGTCGAGTATCCGCTGCCGGTACATGTCGCGGCTCATCTTTCGTCCTCCATACGCGACCGGGGTACTTGTTTCACGCGAACACCTCCTTGACCACCTCGATGGCGTCGAGCAGGCGGTCGGCGTCGTCGACGGAGTTGTAGAGGTAGAACGACGCACGCGAAGTCGAAGGCACGCCCATGAGGTCCATGAGCGGCTGTGCGCAGTGGTGGCCGCTCCGCGTCGCCACTCCCTCGCGGTTCAACAGGTCGCTGGTGTCGTGGCTGTGGGCGTCCGAGACGTTGAACGAGACGACTCCGCCGCGCAGCGGGTGGTCGGCCGGCGGGCCGTAGACCTCTATCTCGGGGTCGTCCTCCATCCTCTCGACGGCGTACCGAGCGACAGAGCGCTCGTGGTCGCTTATGGCTTCGAGCCCGATGTCTTCGAGGTACCTCAGCGCCTCCGCCAGCCCTATCGCGCCGGCGACGTTCGGCGTCCCGGCCTCGAACTTCCAGGGCAGGTCGGCCCAGTCCGCGGACGTGTACTCGACGCGGCTTATCATCTCGCCTCCGTAGACGAAAGGCTCCATCTCCTCGAGCACGTCGCGCTGGCCGTAGAGCGCTCCCGTCCCCGTCGGCCCGCACGCCTTGTGGCCGCTGAACACGAAGAAGTCGCAGCCTACGTCGGAGACGTCGACGGGCATGTTGGGCGCGCTCTGGGCTCCGTCGACGAGCACGCGGGCGCCGACTTCGTGAGCGCGTTCGACGGCGTACTCGACGGGTGTCTCGGTGCCGAAGACGTTGGAGACGTGCACCATCGAGACTGCCGCGGTGTCTTCGTCTATCGCTTCGTCGACCGCGCGCTCGGTGACGACGCCGTCTTCGACCTCGATGAAACGCAGTTCGGCTCCGGTGCGGCGTGCGACCTGCTGCCACGGCACGAGCGAAGAGTGGTGTTCCATCTGCGTCAGCACGACGTTGTCGCCCTCGCTCACGTTCTCCATCCCCCATCCGAACGCCACGGTGTTTATCGCCTCGGTCGTGTTCGACGTGAAGGCTATCTCCTCTCTGCCGTCGGCGCCCACGAACTCCGCGACGACGTCGTGGGCTTCCTCGTACGCCTCGCTAGCCTCCTGGCTGAGCGTGTGCATCCCGCGGTGGACGTTCGAGTTGTACTCGCGGTAGAAACGCGCTACCTCGTCTATCACTCGCTCGGGTTTCTGGCTCGTCGCGGCGTTGTCGAGGTAGACGAGCGAGCGTCCGTTGACCTCGCGCTCGAGCACCGGGAAGTCCCGGCGTATCTCGTCGACGTCGAGGTGGTGGACGCTCTCGTTCATCACTCCATCTTCCGCTCCACTATGGCGCGGAACTCGTCCTCCGTCTCCGTGAAAGACAGACGGCCGAGCACGGGTTCGAAGAAGCCCTCCACGATGCGGCGCTTCGCCGTCTCGGTGTCGATGCCGCGGCTGTTCATGTAGAACAGCTCTTCTTCGTCGACTTTGCCGACGGTGGCGGCGTGGCTGCACTTGACGTCGTTGTTGTCTATCTCGAGACGCGGCGAGGCGTCGGCCTCGGCTTCGTCGCTCACCATCAGCACGTTCTCGGTCTGGTAGGCGTCGACGTCGGGCGCGTCCTCGGCCACGCGTATCGTTCCCTCGTACGCCGCGACGGCCCGTTCGTCGACGACGCCCCGGGTGAACATGTCGCACGTCGTGTTCGGCGCCCTGTGGTCGGTCCACGTCTCGACGTCGAAGTGCTGGCTGTCGGCGCCGTAGAACAGACCGAGGTTGGCGGTCGAAGCGCCCTCGCCTTCTATCACGGTGGCGACCGTCGACTTAGTGAGCGCGGTTCCGAAGCAGCCGTCTATCCAGTTGACCTCGGCGTCGCGGCCTGCGACGCCGCGTTTCGTCGTGTACTGGTAGCTGTCGTCCGAGAGGTTCTGGAGCGAGGCGTAGTCTACCTGTGCGCCGTCTTCGGCTACGACTTCGACTACGTTCGACAGGTAGGACTCGTCGCCACCCGTCGTGGCCTCCGCCACTGCGACGCGGGAGTTCTCCTCGGCGACGACGAGCGTGTGAGTCAGCCGCGACGCTCCTTCGACCTCCGCGGTCGTACGTACGACGTCGCTGGCTTCGACGCCGGCGGGCACGTGTACGAACAGTCCGTCGGTCCAGGCGGCGGCGTGGACCGCGGTGTACCTGTTCTCGTCCCATCGGACGACTTCGTTGAGGTGTTCTCGCGCTGCCTCGTGGTGTTCGACGGCTTCGCTCAGGGGTTCGACGGTGACCTCGCCCGGAGCTTCTATCTCGTCACGTACGTCGGCCGTCTCCGTCGCCTTCGCGAGCGCGCGGACGTCGAGGTCGCCGAGGTCGGTCCAGCGTTTGCCCGGCGTCCTTATGACGCGGGGTGCCGGCAGGCCCTCGTACGACTCCCAGGCTCGTTCGCGTCGCTCGCGGAGCCAGTCGGGTTCGCCGCGGCTTCTCCCTAGCTCCTCGACGTACGAGGAGTCTATCGTGTCTGCTTCCATCGTTGCTGGCTTGGTTTGGCTCGTGGTAAAGGCTTGCCGTATCGAGCTATCCCAGCGAGCCCTCCATCTCTAGCTCGACGAGTCGGTTGAGTTCGACGGCGTACTCTAGCGGCAGCTCCTCGGTGAGCGGCTCTATGAAGCCCGAGACTATCATCTGCATCGCCTCGTCCTCCTCGATTCCGCGCGACTGGAGGTAGAAGATGTCCTCGTCTCCGATGCTTCCGACTGTGGCCTCGTGCGCCATGTCGACGTCGCTCTCCTTTATCTCTTCGTACGGCATCGTGTCGCTCACGCTGTCGGCGTCTAGCATGAGGGCGTCGCAGTCGACGCTGGACTTGACGCCTTTGGCGCCTTTCGACACGCGCACGAGGCCGCGGTAGTTCGTGCGGCCGCCGTCCATGGCTATCGACTTGCTCTCTATCGTCGACGACGTGTTGGGCGCGAGGTGGCTCACCTTGGCGCCGGTGTCGATGTCCTGGCCTTCGCCGGCGAACCCGATGGTGATGTGTCTGTCGCTGGCTCCCTCGCCCTTGAGCACCGTCATGGGGTAGAGCATCGTCTTCTTCGAGCCCATCGAGCCCGATATCCAGTCCATCGAGCCGCCT
>JBKGYY010000048.1:0-10521 GCA_046545855.1 Halobacteriales archaeon
CGGTACCGGTCGTCAGCGTTCTACGCGTACGTCGAGTTCGTCGTCGTCGAACACCGACGCCACGCCTGCCCCGAGCGCGTAGGCCGACCGATACGCGCCCGTCGAAAGCTGCTCCCGCAGGCTCCTCCGGGGTTCGAAGACGCGCTTCGAGACTTCGTCTCCCACGAGGTCCTCGAGCCTGTCGGTGACGTCGTCGGGCGTGCTGACGTCGTCGACGAGGCCTACGTCGACGGCTTCGCTCCCGAGGTAGACCTTGGCTTCGGTGTCCCGGACGTCGTCCTCCGTCATCTCCCTGCCGTCGGCGACGCGTTCGACGAAGGCTTCGTAGAAGCCGTCTATGAGCGACTGCATGTAGCTGCGTTCTTCTTCGTCCATCTCCCGGAACGGCGTGCCCGTGTCCTTGTAGCGGCCGGCGGCGAACCGCTCGTACGACAGACCGAGTTTCTCCGCCATCTCGACGGCGTTGAACCGCGAGCCTATGACGCCGATGGAGCCCACGAGGCTCGTGTCGCGCGCGTGTATCTCGTCGGCAGCCGACGCTATCCAGTATCCGCCGGAGGCGCAGACGTCGCTCGCGTACGCGACCGTCGGTCCGTCGAAAGACTCGACGGCACGCCGGATGTCGTCGCTCGGCACCACCTGTCCTCCGGGCGTGTTGAGTTTCACGAGAAGGGCTTCGACCGACGGGTCGCTGTCGGCGGCCTCGATGACGTCGACGGACTCGTCGGCCGACGCCGCCGGCGGCGCGAGGAAGCCCATCGTACCCCGCAGGATGGGACCGCGGACCTCGACCTCGGCGACGTTGTACGTCGTCGCTATCGACGAAGCGATACGCCGGGACGCCAGCAGACCCAGGAAACCCAGGCTGAGCGCCATCGTGACGCCCCAGACGTCGGTCGACGTCTCCCGCGGCACGACGACGAAGCCGACGTAGCCGAGCGCGAGCGCGACGGCGGTTCCGCCGACCACCACGATGAGCGCGAGTGCGTTCTTCGCTGAGGAGTTCATATCCTCAATGGTAGGGGCGTCAGGATAAAGCTTGGTCAGAAGGCCTCGTCGTCGGGTTCGGGGTTCGGCGCGCGGTCGTCGTACTCCTTCCTGCCGACGAAGCTCTCGTCGACGTTCGCCGCCACCGCCCCGTACAGCTCCTGCGCGTTGTGGGACTCCTCCGGCGTATCACGCGACAGCACCTTCGCCACCGTCTCACGCATCTCCGTCGGCGACTCCAGTTCGACGTCTCCGACGGCGGCCATCGCCTCGTCGCACGACAGAGGGTGGTCGATGTCGCGGCTCTCGATCTCTTCGAGCAGTTCCTGGAGTCTCATGATGGAAATCTACGGTTCCGACGATGAAATACTCCTCGAGCGGTCGGGCTACCTGGGTACGTCTACTCCGAGCCGGTGCAGCCACAGGTCGAGGGTGTTCCCGGAGAGGTTCGCGACGTAGATCGCCCGTATGAACACTTGGACGTCACGCGCGGTCTCCCTGTCGTAGGCGTCGCGGAGAGCCTCGACCTCTTCCATCGGGGGGTTTCCGTCGGCGGCTGCGTAGGCGCGAGCGAACAGCAGGGCTGGACGTTCGTAGTCGGAGACGGAAGCTTCGACGTTTTGCTCCAGGATCCGGTCGATTGTGTCTTCGTCCACGCCCGCGTGGTCGGCTAGGCTCGTGTGGACTCGGGCGCAGTATCGGCAGTCGTTGACTCCCGTGACCGCGAGCAATATCTTCTCGCGCATCATGGCATCGACCCGGTCTGCCCGCAGGGCCCGCATCAGGTCTGGGGTGTCTCCGACCAGGCCGGCAAGTCCGGCGACGCATTCGGCCGGAGTCCAGTGTTTCTTGCGGAAGCCTTCGTTCATTGTCCGTCCATTTGTCAGCCGTCTTCATAGTGCCACTGGAAGTCGTCGGGCGAGAGCCACTCGTGGTCGAAGTGAGCGTATGCCATGTCAAGCCGGTCGCGCTGTGGGCCGCCGAGCCATAGCTGGACTATCTTACTGTCGCGTTTGAGTTTGTCGAGGCCGGCGTCATAGGCGTAGCCCTGTGCGCCCATCAGTTGGAACGCTCGGTCGAAGGCGCGTGTGTTGACGTCGGCGGCGAAGCTACGGGCGGCACCGGCGCGGCCGACGACTGAGGGTGACCAGATGGTTCCGTGGGACATCGGGTCCTCGATCATCCCCGTGACCGTGAAGCCGTAGGAGCGCGCGGCCTCTACGTCTCGAGCGAGTTCGCCGAACATGTTGGCGAACATCGGTCGTTCGCGCATCGGCTGACCCTTTATCGTGCGGTCGCCGGCGTGGTCGATTGCGACCTCAAGCGCGCGTTGCGCCGTGCCGACGAGGGTTGCGGCGCTGCCAAGCTTCCCGCCGCCCATGACGACGCCGTGGAGGATGCTGGCGGCCTGAGTCGGTGACTCCGGGTCGTCTAAGCGGTACTCCTCGGGAATCCGGACGTCGTCGAACCAGTACTCGACGTTCCGGTCCGTCCAAGCCATTCCCATCTTCTCGTATGGCTCGCCGAACGACAGTCCGTCGGCGCCGGGCGGTACGTAGAAGATAGCGATGCCGTCCGAGCCCTTGGAGGGGTCAACGTTGGTGACGACGAAGTAGCCGAGGTGGCCGTCGTGGTCCTCGCGCTCGAAGTGTTCCGGCGGGCCGCCGGGTCCACCCCATTTCTTGTGGCCGTTCAGAACCCATTCGTCGCCGTCTTTCTCCGCTGTCACCCGTATCGGGCGTCCCTCCTGAGTGAGGTCCTCGATGTTAGCGCCACCCTGCTCCTCGGTGATGAGGACGGCGACTGACTTCGGAGAGCCGTCAACCACGGCTGGGAGAAGTTCCTCGTGGAGAGGTCCCTCCGACACCATCTGAAGCATGTAGGTCATCCAGTGGACCTTGCCGAGGGCTGTAGTGATCCCCGGGTCCGCTCGGGCTATCTCCTCGCGCATCGCCTGGAGCGCGTGTATCGAGACGGCGGGGCCGCCGTACGAACGCGGCACCAGTGCCTCCTGAACCCCGATGTCGGCGAGGTCCGCGTATGCCCCGTAGAACGCGTCTAGCGCACGCTCGCGGTCCCGATGCCAGCCACCTTCGTACTCGTTAGCCATCGGCAGCATCTCGTCGTCGACGTATCCCTTGACCTCCCGCACCATCTCGAGTTCCTCGTTGTCGAGCCAGGGCGCGTACTTCTGCTCCACTGAGAACATGTCGGGGTAGGACCGCTCCGCCATCTCAGCTACACCCCCGTGACTGCGTCGCTCTACGTCGATCGTAATTCTGTGTCATGCGACATACGAGAGGTTACGAGTCGACGTATCGTTGATGCCATTCTATCATTGCTGGTTTATAGCGCTCGAAATGGGAGACACCGAATCGTAAACGCGCTAACTTCGTCGATGCTACCTCGTGAACCCGAAAGGACATGTGGACGCAGAGCCTCACCGTCTCGCATGCGATGTGCGGAGGTATCGCTACGACCCACCGGCGAGGGCTTCCATCCAGCGGAGCACGCGATAGTCGAGTCCGACGAGGTAGAACGCGTCTGCGTCCACTACTTCAACCAGTTGGACGACGGCTCCGTGGTCTTCCTCTCGCAGCTCCGCGGCGACCCGGAGGCGGCGCGCACCATACTCGAGGTCAGCGACGACGTGGTCGCCTACAGCGTCGCCGGCGACGAGGGAGACGTGCTCGCGTCGATCCACTTCCACCCGAACGAGGCCGTGGACACGCTGTTCCGGCTGCCGCAGGAACACGGACTCGTGGTCGACACCCCGATAGAGTGCCTGAGCGACGGCGGCATCCGAGTCACCGCTATCGGCGAGGCAGCGACCCTAACTGCTTCGATCGGCCTGATACCCGACGACGTCGATGTCGAACTAGAGGTGATGAGGTCATACGAACCCGACCAACGCGGTCTGTCTTCGCTGCTGACGGAGCGACAGCGAGAGATACTCGAAGCCGCCATAGACCAGGGTTACTACGCCGTGCCTCGCCAAGCGACGACAGAAGACGTCGCCCGAGAACTCGACCTCGCATCCGTCACCGTCGGCGAACACCTTCGGAAGATAGAGTCTCGGGTGCTCCCTCAGATCATACCGGAGTAAGAGCGGCCTCCACCTTCACAGGTCCGCTACATCCTCGATAGCGTCCGTCAGCGCCTTTATGCTCTCGACGGTGTGTTCGCCCATGTGTCCGATGCGGAACGTCTTCTCTCCGAGCGTCGAACCGTAGCCGTTGGAGAACACCATGTCGTACCTCTCGCTGACCTCTTCGATGGTCTCGGCGACGTCGATACCCCGTGTGTTCTCGATGCACGCGACGGTCTGGCTCTCGTAGCCTTCCTCGGGGTACAACGCGAAGTGCTCGCGCGCCCAGTCGCGCACGTACTCCGCCATCTCCCGGTGCCGCCGGTCGCGCTCCTCGTGGCCCTCGTCGAGCATGTGCTTCATCTGCTTCCGGTACGCCAGCATTACCGGTATCGCGGGCGTCGAGTGCGTCTGTCCCTTCCTGTCGTAGTAGTCGAGGCAGCGCTGGAAGCCACCGTACCAGGAGGCGGAGTCTTTCGATACCTCGCGTTCGTAGGCGGCGTCGCTGACGGTGCAGACGGCGAGACCGGGAGGCATCGCGAACGCCTTCTGGCTCGACGTGAAGATGCAGTCGATGTCGTGGGCGTCTACGTCGACGTAATCGCCGCCGAGCGACGACACCGCGTCGACGACGAACAAGGTGCCGGGGTACTCCGCGACGACGTCGCCTATCTCCTCGACGGGGTTGCGTACGCCCGTCGAACTCTCGTTCATGACGCACGTGACGGCGTCATACTCGCCGTCGGCTTCGTCGAGCGCCTCGCGGACGTCCTCGGGCTTCACCGCACGGCCCCATTCGTACTCGAGCGTGTCTACGTCCTTGCCCAGCCGCCGCGCGACGTTCGCCTGGCGTTCGCTGAAGCTACCGCACGTCGTCACGAGCACGTCGTCGTCGACGAGGTTCTGTATCGCGCTCTCCATGAACGCCGTCCCCGACGCCGTGAGCACGATGACGTCTTTGTCGGTGCCGAGGAACTCCCTGGTGTCCTCGACCACCGTGGTGTAGAGGTCGGTCATCCTGTCCATCCGGTGGCCGAACATCGGCTGGCACATCGCCTGTATCACGTCGTCGCGCACCTCGGTCGGCCCGGGTATGTACAGCGTCTTGTCGGGGTAGTCGTCGGTGTACTCTCGTTTGTCTGTCACTCGGGTCACCCTTGTATCCGGACTGTCGTGGCGTGACGTGTTGGTTGTTTTGATGCGGGTCTTCCGTCGGCGTCGCATTCAGTCTCCGGCGGCGACGTCGTCGGCTAGATCGACGCTCCGGTAGACTCCCTGTACGTAGGCGCCGAGGAACATGCCGGCGACCCCGTAGAGTATCACGTAGTTGTCGACTCCGAGAGACGCGTAGGCTGCGCCGGGACAGATGCCGGAGAGCCCCCCAGCCGACGCCGAATATCCCGCCGCCCAAGAGCACCTGGCTGTCTAGGTCGCGGAGACGGCGTCCGTAGGCCGAGCCGGTGAGCGGTGCCCTGCGGTCGGTCCGGCTTAGCACGGCTACTGCGACGGCGACGACGCCGGCGGCGCCGAGCATGACGAACACGAGCCCGAGGTCGCGTAGCTGGAGGAACGAGAGCACGACCTCGGGCTGAGCCATCTGGCTGAAACCGAGGCCGAAGCCGAAGACGAGGCCGGCGGCGAGCGCCAGCAGGTTGACGCGGGAGTCGCTCACGGCGTCACCCCGAGGGCAGCGTCTCGACGGCGGCTGTCTCTATGATGGTCTCGGTGTGCGGCGCTCGTCTTTAAGCCCTGTTCTTTCGGCAATCTCTGAGTTTCTGGTCGTCGTGCTGGCCGTCTTCGTAGCGGTGCGTCTGCTTGGCTGTGCTACGGATCTCGCGAAGTAGTTCGGTCGGCCGTGGGGCCGGGTGACAGACGCGGTCGTCGGACGGGTTCAGTCGACGTCGATGTCGGCGGCTACGTCTTCGTCGCTCTCGCGCTGCAGGAGTTCGTCTATGAAGCCGCCTATCTGGTCGGGTACCTTGCGGACTAGGTCGGTGGGGCTGATGGCTCTCCATCCCGTCGGCGTCTCCTCGACGATTCCGTCGTCGGCGAGCGACTCCAGGGTGTTCTCGACCTTGCCGGGGTAGAGTCCGGTCTGCTCGGCTATGGCTTCCTCGTCCGCCTCGCCTTTCTTGCGGAGGCCGACGTAGACGGCGGCGCGCGCCCTCGTGTCGAGCGCCTCGGCGAGGAGGCGGTCGATGTTGGTGTCTAGGGATTCGAGGATGTCGTCGACTCGTTCTTCGACTTCTTCTACGCTCTGTTCGACTCTGCCTTGGTCTTCTATCTCGGTTTCTTCTTCGGACATATTCTGTCGCCTCATAAGCAACATGATTAGCATCACTGATAAGTGTTCCGGTAGATGTGCGTGTTCGAACGTGGAGCCGAACGACGCAGAGGCCCAAGCCAGCCATGAGCAAGAAACAAACCCAGGCGACGCCAAACCCCGAGAGATGAAGACCGTAGGACTCGCCGGCAAACCAAACGCAGGCAAGTCGACGTTCTACACCGCGAGCACGATGGCCGACGTCGACGTAGCCGACTACCCGTTCACCACCATCGACGCCAACCGCGGAGTAGCACACGTCCGCACCACGTGCCCGTGCCAGGCTCTCGACGACCGCTGCGGCAACTGCGAAGACGGCCGCCGTTACGTCGCCGTCGAACTCGTCGACGTCGCAGGCCTCGTCCCCGGAGCACACGAGGGACGCGGCCTCGGCAACCAGTTCCTCGACGAACTCCGACAGGCCGACAGCGTGATAAACGTCGTCGACTCCAGCGGAGCGACCGACGAAGAAGGAGAAGCCTGCGAGCCCGGAGAACACGACCCACAAGAAGACGTCGAGTTCCTCCGGACCGAGCTAGAGATGTGGCTGCACGGAGTCGTCGAAGACAACTGGGAGAAGATAGAACGCAGGAGCCGCGCTCCCGACTTCGACTTCGAGGAAGAGGTCACCCGGGCTTTCACCGGCGTGGGAGCGAGCGAAGCCGACGTACGCAAGGCGCTCCGCGAGATAGACGCACCGGAGTTCGAAGACTGGGACGACGCCGACCGCAGGGCGCTCGCCCGCGAGCTAAGGCGGACGAGCAAGCCCATCCAGGTCGCCGCCAACAAAGCCGACGTGGCAGCCGACGAACTCCTCCAGCCGCTCGTCGACGAAGGCGCCGTCCCGACTTCCGCCGCGAGCGAGCTAGCCCTCCGACGCGCCACCGAACAAGGAGTCGTCGACTACCACCCCGGCGACCCGACGTTCGACGTAGTCGGCGACGTCAGCGACAGCCAGCGACGCGGCCTCGAGGAGATACGCGAGGTCATGGCGGAGCACGGCGGAACCGGCGTCCAGGACGCCCTCGACGAGGCGGTCTACGGCCTCCTCGACATGATTACCGTCTACCCAGTTGAGGAACAGTCCACGTGGAAGGGCGCCGACGACGAGGTATTGCCCGACGCCCTGCTCCTGCCCGCGGGCTCGACGCCCGTCGACCTCGCGTACGAGATACACACCGACATAGGCGACGGCTACCACCACGCCGTCGACGCACGCGAAGGCCGCCGTATCGGGGAGAGCCACGAGCTAGAGGAGGGAGACGTCGTCAAGATAGTGACGGCGTAGCCGGTGTCACGAGCCGAAACGTTCCCGCACCCACCACACCGAAACCGGATATCGAACGCTTATTTGACGGCGGCGTGGAACCACGCTTCAGATGGACGTGCCCGGAGCAACGCTCGGAGTCGTCGGCGGCGGACAGCTCGGACGGATGATGGGTGAAGCCGCCGCACCGCTCGGAGTCGACGTCGTCGTGCTCGACCCCGCGGACCCTCCGCCCGCCGCGCCCGTCGTCTCCGACTGGATCACGGCGGACTTCGACGACAAGAAGGCGCTCGAGCGGCTGGCGAAGAGATCCGACGTCCTGACCTTCGAGATAGAGCTAGCCGACCCGTACGCCCTCGAACACGTCGAGAACATGTACGACGTCGAAGTCCACCCGCGGCCCGACACCCTCCGACGGATTGAGGACAAGCTCGAACAGAACCGACTGATGGAGGACGCCGGCGTGCCGACGCCGGACTACCGCGAAGTCGACAGCAAGCAAGAGCTCCGTAGCGCGCTCGACGAACTCGGATACCCGGCGATGCT
This sequence comes from Halobacteriales archaeon, assembly GCA_046545855.1. GTDB lineage: Archaea > Halobacteriota > Halobacteria > Halobacteriales > Halorutilaceae > JAQZDA01. Next base: position 8,212 of record JBKGYY010000048.1, read on the forward strand.
AAAGGCACGGCGCGGAGGATACGACGGCCGCGGCACCGTGCTCGTGCGCAGGCCGGACGACGTCGAGGAAGCGTTCGACGCCGTCGCCGGACCCGCGCTAGTCGAGGAGTACGTCGAGTTCGACCGCGAGCTAGCCGTCATGGTCGCGCGGGGCGACGGCGAAAAAGACGCGTACGAGGTCACCGAGACGATACACCGAGAGGAGATACTCCGCGAGAGCGTGACGCCCGCGCGTACCACGGAAGACGTCCGCGACAGCGCGCGGGACGTCGCGGAAGCCGTCGTCGACGAGCTAGACGGCCGCGGCGTCTACGGAGTCGAACTGTTCGAGGTCGACGGCCAGGTGCTCTACAACGAGGTGGCGCCGCGTCCGCACAACAGCGGCCACTGGACGATAGAGGGCGCGGCGACGTCGCAGTTCGAACAGCACGTCCGCGCCGTGCTCGGGCTTCCGCTCGGCTCGACCGGGACGCGCGGGCCGACGGTGACCGCGAACGTGCTCGGCGACGTCGACGTGGCGCGCAGGGCGTCGCTCGAAGGCGTCGACGGCGCGCTGTCGACGTCGCGCGCCCACCTCCACTGGTACGGCAAACGCGAGGTCAGGCGGCTGAGGAAGATGGGGCATCTCACCCTGTCGAGCGAGTCGGGCGACCGCGACGATATGCTGTCGCGTGCACGCGAGACACGCGACAAGCTGTCGTTCGACTGAGCGGACCGCCCGGATTTAACTTCGGCTCCACCGTAACCGAGTCCATGACGGACAGCGAGAGGCTCCGGGAACTCGTAGACGACCTGCGCGACGAAGCCGAGCGCGACCGACCCAACGAGGACACGCCGGACGTCGGCGTCATAATGGGCTCGGACAGCGACCTCGCGGTGATGATGGGCGGCGAAGGCGAGCGACCCGGCGCCTACGACGCCCTGACGGAGCTAGGGTTCGAGGAGGTCACCGACCTCGACGACCCTCCTGGCTCGCGGTGGACGTTCGAGACCTACGTCGTGAGCGCGCACCGGACGCCGGAGCTCATGTACGCGTACGCGGAGACCGCCGCCGACCGGGGTCTCGACGTCTTGATAGCCGGCGCCGGCGGCAAGAGCGCCGACCTCCCGAACATGACCGCGAGCATAGCCTACCCCCTCCCCGTCGTCGGCGTGCCCGTCCAGGAGAAGTCCGTCGACAGCGTGATAGGCATGCCGCAGGGCGCGCCCATCGTCGCCGTCGACGCCGGCAAGTCGTACAACGCGGCGTTGAGCGCCGTCCAGATGCTCGCGCTCGGGCACGACGAGCTACGCGAGCGGCTCGAGAGCTACCACGTCGGGCTGAAGGACGACGTCGCGAGCGTCAGCAGACGGCTGCACGAGACCGGGACGCGCGAGTTCCAGGAAGGTCGTTGAGGTGGCTTGAGACCGACGGAAGGGTTTTATTGACTGTGCACGTATGTGCATGCACAGGTGTTTTGAGCATGCCGAACTTGACCATCCGGGTCCCAGACGACCTGAAGCGATCGCTCGACGACCACCCGGAGGTGAACTGGAGCGAGGTCGCACGACAGTCGATGCGCGAGTACCTCTACCGTCTGGAGATAGCCGACGAGATAGCGAGCGAGAGCGAACTCACCGAGGAAGACGCCCGGCAGCTCGCCGAACGAGTCAAGGAGAAGATCTCGGAACGCTACCGGGAAACCGGATGAAGCTCGTCTGCGACACCAACGTCGTTTTCTCTGCGTTGATCGCAGGCGGGAAGACAAGAGAACTCATCATCTCCAACGAAACCCACCTGTACGTCCCGGAGTACTTCTTCCTAGAACTCGACGACCACCGTAGCGAGATAGCGCGGAAGAGTCAGATACCGGAGGAAAGGATCGAACTGCTATACACCGTCCTGTTCAAGGACATCGAGGTGGTTCCGCGTGAAGAGTTCGAAGACCGGTTGCCGGAAGCCTCAGACGCTATAGGAGACACCGACCCTGACGACGTCCCGTTCCTGGCTCTCGCGCTACATCTCGACGCCGGAGTATGGACCGACGACACCGACTTCGAGCAACAGGATGAGGTCGACGTATGGAAGACCCACGATCTCGTCGAACGGTTCGAACTATGATTCAGAAGTCACCGAGTCCGCTCTGCACGCCGTTGTACATCGTGCTCTTCCGCCGGAGCCTGTCGCGCGAGATAGGCAGGAGGTCGGCGACGCCTTCGACGGCTTCGTGGAACGACTCCAGTTCGGCTCCGCGGCCCGCTTCCTCGGTCTCCCGCGTGCCGACGAGGCGCTCGGTGCCGACGGGGCCGTCGAAGGCGTTCCGGACTATC
>JBKGYY010000049.1:0-10464 GCA_046545855.1 Halobacteriales archaeon
CGGCTCGACGAACAACGCGCCGAACTCGACCCGTCGGAGCTAGGCCCGCTCCACGGCGTCCCGATAGCGCTCAAAGACCTCTTCGGGTTCAAGCGAGGCGTCCGGAACACCTTCGGCTGCAAGCCTCTCGAGGACTTCGTCGCACCCGAGAACGCGGCGTTCGTCGAACGTCTCGAGGACGCCGGCGCCGTCGTCGTCGGTAAGACGAACGCGCCGGAGTTCGGCCACCTGCCTATCACGACCAACGACGTCAGCGGCACGACGTACAACCCCTGGGACGGCGAGTCGAGCGTCGGCGGTTCGTCGGGTGGCGCGGCCGCCGCCGTCGCCGCAGGCATGGTGCCGTTCGCGCAAGGCAGCGACAGCGGCGGCTCCATCCGCATCCCCGCGGCCGCCTGCGGCGTCTACGGCTTCAAGGGCACCCACGGCCGCGTGCCCATCGGCGCAGGCCCCGACGTCTTCGCGGGCCACACGCCGTACGCGCACGTCGGCCCTCTGACGCGCTCGGTGGAGGACGCCGCGCTCGCTATGGACGTCATGGCGGGGCCTCACCAGGGCGAACCTGACGTCCAGCCCGACGACGGCACGGACTACGTCGCGGCCGCCGAGCGCGGCAGGGACGACGACGCGTTGGAAGGCGTGACGCTGGGTTACTCGCCGGGCTTCGGCGACACGTTCGAGGTCGAGCCGGTCGTACGAGACGTGCTCGACGACGCCGTCGACGCGTTCGCTGCCGCGGGCGCGGACACGCAGGAGGCGGAGTTCCCTCTCGATAAAGACGCGAGCCATCTTGCGAACGACTTCACGAAGATGTTCGCGCCCGCGCTCGCTCACTTCGCCCGCCTCGCCGGCGACGAAGCCGACGTCGACCTCCTGGGTGAACGGCGAGACGAACTCACTACGTCGCTGCAGGGCGTCGTAGCCGTAGCCGAGAGCCTCGGCGCTCTCGACCGAATGGACGCTAACCGGCCTCGCACGGAGGTAGCGTCGGCGTTCGCCTCAGCCTTCGACGACGTCGACCTACTGGCGACGGCGGCCATCTGCGTGCCGACTCCGGGTGCCGAGGAGTTCAACGTACCGGAGGTCGACGGCACCGGAGTCCACCCGATGCTCGGCTGGTTCACCTGCTGGCTCGTAAACATGACCGGGCATCCGACGGCTGTCGTCCCCGCGGGATGGCACGACGGCCTCCCCGTCGGACTACAGCTGGTCGGGCCGATGCACGACGACGAAGCCGTGCTCGCTGCGAGCGCTGCGTTCGAGAAAGAGCGACCGTGGGCTTCGGAGTATCCGGCGTGATTTCAGCGCGGCTCGAACCGGTCGGACGGCGAAGACGTGTGACTTAACGCTCGGCAGCACGAAGCCACGTTATGGAGCTACTGACGCGTAATGTCGCGCTCGCCGCCCTGGGGTTCGCGGCGCTGAACGCCGGCAAGGCGACGGCGCTTGGCTACGCGCCTCCCTGGCCTCCGTCTCCGGGAGCGGTTCCCTACTACGTCGTTCTCGTCGCGCTGTCTCTCGTATACGCCTGGGTCTTCAAGTACGCGTGGCTCAGGATGGACGACTACTTCGAGAGCGGCGACGGATACGTGGCTCCCGAGTGGGAGGACTGACGGCGTTCGCGCTCAGTCGATCATGCCTTCTTCGCGGAACCAATCGATGGTCTCACGTACTCCCTCTCGGTAGTCCGGGTACTCGAACTCGAAGCCCGTGTCGACCAGCTTCTGGTTGTCGACCCAGTAGTTGCCCTTGAGGTAGAACAAAGAGTCTTTCTCGACTATGGGGTCCAGTCCAGCGGCTTCGAAGGCGCGTTCGACGAACGGTACGACGACGTCGAGGTTCGACAGGCTCGTGTAGGCTCTCTCTCCGACGGGCAGGCCTACGACGTTCTGGCCTGTGAGCCCCGCGGTGTACCTTATCACCTGGTTCATCGTGTAGTCCTGGTGGTCGACGACGTTGTAGGCTTCGCCGGCTTCGCCGTGGTTCTCGAGGTATACCGCGGCGCGTACGATGTCGACGACGTGCACGAGAGCGAACTTGTAGTCGACGAAGAGGGGGTAGGCGGGAAGCCAGCCCCTGGCGATCATCAGGAAGACCTGGCCTGCGGCGTACGCGCTCCCCGGGCCGTATATCGGCACCGGTCGTATGGCTTTGACGTCGACGCCGTGTTCCTCGTGGGCGCGCATCACGGTCTTCTCCTGAAGCCACTTCGAGAGATCGTAGTTCGACTTGGGGTTCTTCGGGTGGTCCTCGGTAACCGGCAGGAGTTCTTCGCGTGGTGTGCCGTAGACTCCCGAGGTGCTCCAGTGGACTATCCGTTCGACGCCTTCGTCTACGGCGGCGTCACACAGGTTCTCGGTTCCGTCGACGTTGACTTTCTCGAACAGCGACCAGTCTAGCTGGCTCGAGTAGCTGAACAGCGCCGCCGTGTGGAACACGACTTCGATGTCTTCGACGGCCTCGGCTATCTCGTCTGCCTCCGTGAGGTCGGCGGCGACGAACTCGACTTCGTCGTCGAGGTTCGTGGTGTCCGCGGTGTTGAGGTCGGTTCCACGGACGTCGTAGCCGTCTTCGACTAGCTGGTTGCACAGCTTACCTCCGACGAAGCCTCCGGCACCGGTGACGAGAACGGGCTTTCCCTCGGACAAGCTATCCGTCCTCCCGCCAGCAGCTCCACTTCATTCTGTCCCACTCCATACAACACGGTTGAGACCCCCTAACAAAAAGCTAACTCAGCCGAGCTACCAAGAGAGCCAGACGAACCAGAAGCCACGCGGCCACCGACGACAGCCAGCCGACGACGCGGCTAGACCAACAGCACCAACAGACCAGAAGTCAGACCGCCGCTCAGACACGAGAGCAAGTTCACGGACTCGTTACCAAGCAGACGACCCTCAAGCGTCGCACCGAGAAACGAGTCCAGGTGAGCGCCAACCAGACCGCCCGACAGCACCGCGACACCGCCGGGAACGTCCACGACACCGAGGAAGACGGCGGCTGCCGCGAACACCGAGGCCGCCACCACGACAGCCAGCTCACCCACCAGCGACACGCCCCCGTCTTCACCCGGCTCGACAGCCTCCAACGTAGTTATCAAGCGAGGTCTACCGTGAACCATGCCTATCTCGCTCGACAGAGTGTCGGCCGCAGCCGTCGCCAGCGAGCCAGCGAACACCGCCGCGAACAAAGCCTGCCACCCCAAGTCCACGGATAACGCGTAACCGGACGTCGCCACCAGCGCGACGCCGCCGTTCGCGAAGACGTTGGAAATCGAGCGCCTGGAGCCGTCGAAACCCGGCAATTCTCGTTTGACGTCCTCGCCGTAACGCGTCGCGAGAGCGCCCACCAGCACGAAACCGCCGAGCAAGAGGAACCACGCTGGACCGCCCCAGACCAGCAAGACGAAAGACAGCAGCGCACCGCCAGCCGCACCCGAACGAGTCATCACGTCGAGACGCTCGGCCGCCGCGCCGAGCGAAGCGCAGACGACGGCGGATACGAAGACGTAGGTCGCCGTACCCGCGACGGGGGCCGACACGGCGGCTGCCGCCGCAAGAGCCCCCGAAGCCGTCGTCGACGACGGCCCGCGTTCCAGCGAGTGAACGGCGGCCGCCGTCGTGCTAGCGAGGAAGACGGGGGCGACGACTCCCCCGGAAGGCGAAGCCAGCCACACCGCCCCGACCACCAGGCTCCCTCCGACGACGTAAGCCGGTAACTCGGTCCAGCCCGCCAGCGTGCGACCGGAAACCGACGCAGCAACCGTCCCCGCGAGCGCCGCTACGACGCCCGCTACCGGTGCCACGTAGACGACACCCGCGCTCTCGGCAGTCAGAGCTACCGTGAGACCGAGCGCCGTCAAGGCTGCCACCATCCACCTCCAGTCCGCCTCAATCTTCTCCGTCGAAGCAGCGAGGGAGAGGGACACCAGCGCCCCGCCCTTGAGAGCTGTGCCGGCGGACGTCTCCGCTCCCGTGGCCGCCACCGCCGCCGTAGCTACTTCTCCCAGGGCCCCCTGCATCCTATCAACATGCTTTATAAAGTAAGCTGACTTTACTATTCCGATGACCGACCCACTCGACCTCGCTGTACGCGTGACAGGAGACGAGTACTCCGCCGAGGGCGTCGACAGACTCCGGCGGATAGCGAGATGGAGTCGACCACACGACGTAGCGTCGATCTGCGTATGCGTCGAACGACCTCGCGGGGACGTCGAACGAGAGTTCACGGAGGCCGACGTCCACTGCCGGGTCGTCGAAGCACGCGGCCGAAAGCGCTTCGTCGACGCCGTCCGCTCGATTGCACGCGGCGTAGAGGCCGGGAGGGCCTCGAGCGACGAAGTCGTATCGAGCCACCTCGACCGTAAAGTCGAACCCGGCTTGGAACCGGATATATTCGTTCAGACGGGAATCGAGAGGCTCTCAGACGCCTTGCTATGGCAGTCGGTATACAGCGAACTCCGGTACGTCGACTCGTGGCTATCGTTCGACCGCGACGAACTGGATGGCCTGCTCGAGGACTACGAGGAGTCCGAGAGAAGGTTCGGGCGGTAGAGCCGTCCGCGCGACGACTAACTTAGGGCTGACTTCCCTCGCCTAAGCCGAATTCAGGAGTTCTTTCCTGCGTCTGTATGCTATGCCCGCGACTGCGAGCATCAGCGGACCGAGCAACGCTATGCCGAGCACCACGAAGAACAACAGGAAGCTGAGGACGTCGTCCGGTGGCAGCGACCTGACGGTAGCCACGCCGAAGAAGTACGTGAGCGGGAGGAGTAGCACTCCTATCACGGCGTACCTCTTGATGTTCGAGATGTGATGTAGCTGGGGTTCGCCGCACTCCGGGCACTCGGCGTCGTCGACCGAGACCACGGCTCCGCAGTTGTCGCATCTGAACTCGCCTTCGCCCGGAGTCTCACGCACGTCCCCGGCGTCTTCCGAGCTTGACTCCCCGGGGGCGTCCGACTCCCGGTCTTCGGACCCTTTTTCACTCGACTCCGAGTTCAGGCTCTCGTCTTCCGTTCCGTCTTCCATCGACCGTAATAACCCAGGCTACCTATTAAATATACGTGGAGCGACAACGGGAGTCGGGTTTCTCTGGCCGGCCAGCGACCGACGCACTACGGTATACGACCAGCCGACTACATCCCGTCGCTATACGTCTATCTCCACCCAGTCGACGTCTCTGCCGACGCCCGTTACCCTGGCTTCGAGTTCGCCCTCCCCTCTTACCTCTATAGTCCCGTCGAAAAGCTGGACCAAGGTAGAGTACTCGCGTGGGTCGTGCATGTCGGGTTCGACTACGTAGACGCCGAGGCCGCCGATGCTCCTCACCCTGCCGGTGAAGACGTGAAGGAACCTGAACACCGTCTCGAGGTCGCTGTACATCAACAACGTCGAGACGGAGTTCAGGCAGACGCGGCCGCCCTCTATCCCCTGCTCGGTGTAGAGGTCGATGAGGTCGGAGACCTTTATGCCGATTCCCGTTACGTCTCCCGGCGAACCCACGTGCTTGACCATCTCGCCGTCGTCCCCTGCGGAACCGTGGCTCGTGCACTCTACGACGCCGAAACGCTGTTCGAAGGGGTCGGAGACGTCGAACCGCTCGAGCACCTCCTCCGCAGTGTACTTCGTGGTAACGTATATCGACGGCTCTCCGTTGTCTGCTCCCTCGCGGAGCACCGCGTGGCACAGCCTCTCCTTGGCTTCCGCGGAGGAACCCTCCACGAGCAAGTTGGAGCCGTCTTGCACCTCCTCCATCTGGTCGTCGAGGCCAGTTAGACCCAGGGCGCTCACTACTTCATTGTGTACATGGTATATTAATTTAAGCTACCGGTTTGTCCCACCGCGGGGGACTTTACCGGTTTTCCGGGGCTCCGTCGCATCGCGTCGCGAGCCACATCCAAAATCCTTAATAACGGACCACGACTCGTTGACGTATGGCAGACACGATAGAACTGCTGGTCGAGGGGGGCAAGGCCACGGCCGGACCTCCACTGGGACCCGCGCTCGGCCCAACAGAGGTCGACGTAGGCGAAGTAGTAGGAGCGATAAACCAACGAACCGCGGACTTCGAAGGCACCGAGGTACCCGTCACCGTCACCGTCGAAGACGGAGAGTACGAGATAGACGTCGGTCTCCCGCCCACGGCCGCGCTCGTCAAAGACGAACTAGGGATAGAGACCGGGAGTGGCACGCCAAACACGACGTTCGTCGCGGACATGACCGCCGACCAACTCCGAAAGGTAGCCGAGATGAAGATAGAGGACCTGCTGTCCTACGACACCAAGAACGCCGCCAAGGAGGTAGCGGGCACGTGCGTTTCGCTCGGAGTCGAGATAGAGGGAGAGGACCCTAGGGCGGCGGCCGAGCGCATCGACGCAGGTGAGTTCGACGACGTCCTGGTGTAGGTAGATGAAGATAGTCCCCGACACGTCCGTCGTAGTAGACGGACGTATAACCGAACGGATAGAGAGCGGCGAGTTCAAGGGCGCGCGCGTCATCGTTCCGGAGTCCGTCGTCGCCGAGCTAGAGAGCCAGGCGAACAAAGGCCGCGAGACAGGTCACAGCGGCATAGAGGAACTCAAGAACCTCAGCGACCTCGCGGAGAACGGCCACATAGTCCTCGAGTACGTCGGACCCAGGCCGACGCTCGAACAGGTCAAGATGGCCAAGGGCGGCGAGATAGACAGCGTCATACGCGACGTCGCAGTCGAACACGACGCGACGTTCGTCACGAGCGACGGAGTCCAGGCCGAGATAGCCCGCGCCAAGGGCCTCGAGGTCATCTACCTCAAGCCCGAACAACCCGACTACACCGAGCTAGAGATAGAGCAGTACTTCGACGAAAAGACGATGTCCGTCCATCTCAAGCAGGACGTCGAACCCAAGGCCAAGCGCGGCGAGATAGGCGCGATGCGGTTCCGGAAGATACGCGACCGACCTCTACAGTACTACGAGGTCCGACGGATGGCGCGCGAGATAGTCGAAGCCGCGAACCGCACCCACGAGGCCTTCATCGAAGTCGAACGCGACGGCATGACGATAGTCCAGATCCACAGCATGCGGATAGCTATCGCGAGGCCGCCCTTCAGCGACGGCATCGAGATAACCGCCGTCCGACCCATCGCCGACGTCGGAATAGAGGACTACCGCTTGAGCGACGACCTCAAACAACGCCTGCTCGAGAAACAACGCGGCATGATGATCGCGGGCGCGCCCGGCGCCGGCAAGACGACTTTCGCGCAGGCGATAGCGGAGTTCCTCAACGAACACGAGTACGCCGTAAAGACCATGGAGTCACCGCGGGACCTCCAGGTTCTCGACGAAGTCACGCAGTACACGACTCTCGAGGGCGACATGGAGAACACAGCCGACGTCCTCCTGATGGTCCGGCCGGACTACACGATATACGACGAAGTCCGGAAGTCCGGTGACTTCGAGGTGTTCGCCGACATGCGTCTCGCGGGCGTCGGCATGGTCGGCGTCGTCCACGCCAACCGAGCGATAGACAGCGTCCAGCGTCTAGTCGGACGCGTCGAACTCGGCATGATACCCCAGGTCGTAGACACCGTCGTCCACATCGAGGACGGCGCCATCGAACGAGTCTACGAGCTAGAGAGCGTCGTCAAGGTACCCGAGGGACTAGTCGAAGAGGACCTCGCTCGACCGGTCATAAAGGTCTCGAACTTCGAGACCGACGAGACCGAGTTCGAGATATACTCGTTCAACCGGCAGGTCGTCGTCATGCCAGTCGGCGGCGAACGCAAGCGCGAGGGAAGCGCCTGGGACCTCGTGCGCAAGGAGATACAGAGCGAGATAGGCAAGGTAGCACGAGGCTACGTCGACGTGAAGCTCACCGGCGACGACAGCGCGACGATATACCTCGACGAAGACGACATACCCTTCGTGATAGGCAAGGGCGGAGCCACGATAAACGAGATAGAGGACAAGCTAGGCATCAGCATCGACGTCAAGTCCCACGAAGAGAGCCCCGGGGACGTCGGAGGCACCGCCCCCGCCACGGAACCCCGGGAGGACGCTGGCGACTCGGTCGACGTCGAGATAACCTCGAACCACGTCGTCATCGAGCTAGAAGACATGAGCGGCGAGACGGTCGAGGTCAAGGCCGACGGCGACTACCTGTTCACGGCCACCGTCGGAAGACAGGGCGATATAAAGGTCTCCCGTGGCAGCGAGATAGCCGAGAAACTCGAGGACGCCGTCGACCGCGGGCGTAGAGTCACCATAGAGCCAGTCTGACACAACAAACCCGCCGCTATCTATCTCTCGACGTCCTTCGCGGTGTCCACGAACTCCCTGACGTTTTCGACGGGGGTGTCCCGGTGTACCCCGTGACCGAGGTTCAGGACGTGTCCACGGGAGCCGGCGGCGTCGATTACCTCCCGCGTCCGCTTGCGTACCGTCTCCCGGTCGCCCAGCAGGATGCTGGGGTCGAGGTTGCCCTGCACCGGCGTGCTGCCGAGCTCGGTGCGCGCACGGTCGATGTCGACCGTCCAGTCTAACGAGACGCACGTGGAGCCGGAGTTGGCGAGCGCGTCGAGCCTTCCGGCGGAGCCACGTGAGAAGACGATCGAAGGCGCGTCGAGCCCCTCTAGTATCTCCCGGTGTCTCGGCACGAGGTTGTCTCGGTGTTCGGCGGGAGGCAGCAGGCCGGCCCACGTGTCGAAAAGCTGGACGACGTCGGCGCCCATTTCGACCTGGAACTCGAGGTAACGCCGGACGACGTCGGTGAAAGCGTCGAGAAGGTCGAGGTAGGCCTCGGGGTGTCGCGCGCGGAAAGCCCGTATGGCGTCGCGGTCGCCGGGCTCGCCGACGACGTACGACGCCAGGGTGTGCGGTCCGCCGGCGAAGCCGATGGTCGCGGCGTCGGCTTCGCTCTCGCTCACGCGTCGGACGACTTCGCCGACGTAGCCGAGTTCCTCCGTTACGTCGAACTCCAGCTCGACTTCCCTGACGTCTTCTGGATCTTCGACGGGGCCGTCGATCACGGGGCCGACTCCGCTCCGTATCTCGTAGCTCCATCCCATCGGCTCTAGCACCGTTAGTATATCGCTGTATATCACGAGGCCGTCGGGCTCGAACGACCGCCAGGGAAGCATGGTTATACGCTCCGCGACCTCGGGGTCGCGTATCGCCTCACGGAAGCTCATATCGCTCCGTATCTCCCTGTACTCCGGCATGTAGCGTCCGGCCTGACGCATCAGCCAGACAGGAGGCCGTTCTGTGTGCTCGCCCGCGAGAGCCCGGAGCATCAGGTCTCTCAACCCAGCCACCCCTTCGAGGCCGTCACCTCGGCGCCATCTATCTTCGGGCCCCCGAGGAAACGCTCGCATAGCTCGACGTTGGTCTTTAGATGGCCGGTGACCTCCGTCGTTGTGTAGCTTCCTCCTGCGAACGCCAGGTACGGCGCGATCTGGTCGGCGGCGTACCGGTCGACGGCGCCGTCGGCGTCGGTCTCCGTCAGCAGGCGTTCGGCAGCCGCCCGGCCGACGTCCTCGGCCGGACGTCCTGGCTCCCCGAGCGCGCTAGCGCCGAGACGACTGCGTTCGAACTCCGCCACGGCTACGACGCCCGCGCCGGTCGAAAGCGAATCGCTCGTCTCAGTCTCCACGTAGACGTCCTTTACACCTTCGCGCTCGAGACGTCGGCGCGCGGACTCCGCCATACGGTTCACCACGTCGCTAGACAGGTTGGACGCGTGTATATAGAGGGTTGTGGACCTGTGTTCGCCACGACGACGTAGGTCCAACTCGGTCGGCTCCATTCCCTCTACATCGACTTCTATCTCGCCGCCGCCCTCCGGATAGTATCCCCTCCGCCGTATTTCTACGTCGACTTCGACGCCCGAGCGTCGGAGCAAAGGCACGGTGACGTGTTCGAGGTAGTCGTGAGGCGGGCTCCACCTGACGTCGGTGCCACCGGTCACCGTGAACTCCACGTCTGCGTCCGAGGTGACGGCCGCGAGGACGACGGCCTGCGCCACGAGCGACGTGCTTCCCGCGGTACCGACGTCGACGGAGTAACGGCCGCCTTCGACGGCCCGGGGCCGGAAGAACAGCTTCCGGGAGCCGACTTCGACGCCCTCGATGTCGGCGTCGCACATCGTGCCTACGGCTTCGACGGCGGCGACGTGCTGCGGTCGAAGACCCGGTGTCTCGCGTCCCGCGCGTATCCTGTCGATACGTACGTCGGTGTTCGTCGCCGCCGCGAGAGCCACCGCCGTCCTGACGACCTGGCCGCCTCCCTCGCCCGTCGAGCCGTCTACGTCCATCATCACCGGGAGTTCAAGCCGACGCCCTATAATACCGGACGGACCGACGCAACCCGGCCTTTCGGTAGCCTTTTGCCGCCCGCCGGAATACCGGAGTACGTGTTCCGATGGGGTAGTGGACTATCCTCCGGGCTTGCGGAGCCCGGGACCTGGGTTCAAATCCCAGTCGGAACGTCT
>JBKGYY010000050.1:0-10455 GCA_046545855.1 Halobacteriales archaeon
AGTACGTCGAGGCCGTCTCGCTGGGCCTGACGTTCACGATGGATGAGTACTGGGTCGTCAGCCCCGAGGACGACTGGTGCCGGACGTCGCTCGCACAGATGTGCCTCGCGACGGCGGGCGACAACGACGCCGACGCCGAGATGACCCGGGGTTACATACGCGGCTACTGGTTCCTGCTCAACGACGAGGCGAGGCTCAACGACGCCACGTTCAGGATGGACGAGGGAGACGAGAGCTTCCCGCTCGAGTGGACGTGTGACGACAGGGCGAGCGACCACGAGCACGCCCGCGACGACCTCCCGGGATGCTACTGAGGCGCCGCGGGACGCCGTGTGGGCGGGCTCTAGAACTCGGTCCCACGCCGGAATAAACTCGTTTCAACTGGTACGAAAAATCAGGCAGTTTAAGTCGGCCTCCCGGCAAGCTAAGCTATGGATTTTGGGTTGACCGACGAGCAAAAGCAGCTCAGGGACGAGGTAAGGCGTTTCGGCGAGAACGAGATAGCTCCCGTCGCTACCGAGTACGACGAGGAGGAGAAGTACCCGTGGGACGTCATGGACAAGGCGACGGAGATGGGTCTACGCGGAGCCACCATCCCCGTCGAGTACGGCGGAGCGGGCTACGGAGCCGTCGAGAGCGTCATAATGGCGGAGGAGCTGTTCGCCGTCGACCCGGGTATAGCGCTCTGCGTGCTCGCGTCGTCTTTCGGCTGCGAGGCGATAATGGCGGCCGGAGACGAGGAACAGAAGGAGCGGTTCCTTAAGCCCGTCGCCGAGGGCGAGGCGATAAGCGGCGCCGCGATCAGCGAACCCGACACGGGCAGCGACGTCAGCTCGATATCGACGGAGGCCGAGAAGGACGGCGACGAATACGTGATAAACGGAAACAAGATGTGGATCACGAACGGCACCGTCGGCGACTTCTTCGTCGTGCTCTGCAAGACCAACCCCGAGGCCGAAGACCGTTACAGCGGCTTCAGCCAGATAGTCGTCGAATCCGACCGCGACGGCTTCAAGAGCGAGAAGATAACCGGCAAGATGGGCATAAGGGCGAGCGACACCGCGGAACTCGTCTTCGACGACGTCCGCGTGCCCGAGGACAACCTCATCGGAAGCGAGGGCATGGGCTTCTACCAGCAGATGCAGTTCTTCGACGCCACCCGGACGGGCGTGGCGGCGCAGGGCGTCGGCATCGCGAAGGGCGCGTTCGAGCGCGCGCTCGACTACAGCCAGGAGCGCGAGCAGTTCGGTCGACCGATAAGCGACTTCCAGGCGATACAGCACAAGCTAGCCGACATGTACACGCGAACGGAGGCCGCGCGCCTGCTGACGTACAAGTCGGCTTGGAGCGTCGACGAAGGCGGGGCGCCCGACGCCAAGCTGGCGTCGATGGCGAAGGAGTACTCGTCCCGCGTCGCCGTCGACGTCGCCAACGAGGCGGTGCAGATACACGGTGGAAGTGGCTACGTCAACGACTTCGACGTCGAGCGGTTCTACAGGGACGCCAAGATAACCCAGATATACGAGGGCACGACCGAGATACAGAAGCTCATAATCGCGCGCCAGCTTCTCGGCAAGGGCTTCTAGAAGTTACCTTTCTAGAGACCGGTCGCCTCGCTCCAGCGTTCCTCGAACTCCTCTGCGACCTTCGCGGCGAACTCCGGGTCCTTGAGGTCTATCATCGCGAGCACCTGGTCGGGCGCGAGCGGGTTGGTGACCTCGACGCATATCTCCATGTCGTCGATGACGTTGAACGTGCCGTGTAGCTCCTCCTGCGTGCGGACGTCGAACTCCTCGTTTTCGGCTATCACCTCGGCGTACCGGTTCTGGACGTCGGGTCCGAGCTTGGTGACGACGTCGGGGCTGACGAGCATCGATACCTCTACGTGCTCGTCGACGGCGTCGAGCAAGTGGTCGAGGACGGTGTCGCCGACCCGGTCGGGGTCTAGCTGGGGCGAGAGGTCGCCGACGACTATCGAGACGTTGTTGCGGGCGCTGTCTACGCGTTCGAGCAGGAGGTCGACGCTCTCCTGGGCTCCGACGGCGGCGGTCCAGAAGCGTTCCTCGACGGGCTCGCTCGACTCGAGGCGCTGCCTGAGGTCGTCGGCTATCGACTCGTAACGCTGTATCTCCTCGTTGAGCTCCTGTCTCTTGTCTTCGACGAGGCGCTGGAGCGCGGTCTCGGGTTCGACTGCGACGTACTTCTTCGGCCGGCTGCTCTCCTGGCTGCGTACGAGGCTGTGTTTCTCGAGGCTGCCGAGCACGTCGTAGACGCGTCCCATGGGTACGTCGCTGACGAGCGACAGCTCCTTCGCCGTCGCGCTTCCCATGCCGAGGAGCGAGCGGTACACCCGGGACTCGTAGTCGGAGAGGCCGAGGTCCTTGAGCGTGGCCATGCCCGCGGCTACGCGCGGGAGGTAGATAAACAGTTCGAGAGTTGAACGTGAAGGCACACGCGGCTGGTTTTACTCGGGGTATAAATGCCGCGCGGCCGAAGCCGGCACGATGAACCAGACCGAAACCGGCAGATGCCCCGACTGCGACGAGGTCTACCGGGGAGACGAGTTCAAGAGCCTCGAACTCGACTACGAGGTCGTCGGCGACCAGGTGAGGAGCACGAACGCAGTGGTCTGCCCGGGATGCGACGCCGTCGTCGCCGCGTACAGCGACTACCACAGGACCGACGTCGCGGAAGGCGGGTCGGAGACGTGGGAGCGCGTCAAGAGCATCGACGAACACTGACGTCGAGCGGGACCGACAGAACGAGTAGGCTCGCCGTGCTACGACGGCGCGATGACGGCCGCGAAGCTAGTCGGCCCCCGGGCGCTCGCGACGCCGGAGAGAGCGGCCGCTTACTTCGGCTTCGGAGCCGACTACGTCGTGGACGTGGCCGACGAACTCGGATGGAGTCACGGCGGCCTCGACGGGACGACGGAGAGAGCCAGGGCAGCGCTCGAACGCGGCGAGACAGAGCTCGAGGGCCGCGAAAGGAAGCTCGTCGGCGCCGTGCTCGTCGGAGACGCCGAGTTCTGGTGGCCTATGGGACGGTGGCTGCCGCCGGGGTACGCGCTCCTCATGCGCGGGCTGTCGCACGCCCTGAGGAGGAAGCTCCTGCGGCTGGCGGGCGATATAACGGGTACGCTCGAGACGGGGCCGAGGGAGTTCTACGGCGCCTACCCGAGCGTCCGAGACCGGGTCGGACAGCCGGAGTTCAGCGAGCCGGAAGACCACGAGGTAGACGGCAGGCCGCCGACGGAGTACGTCCCCGGCATCGGGCTCGACTCGTTCGCGCGTCGCACCGTCCTGGGCGACAGCGTGCTCCACGTCGAGTGGTACGAGTACGTCGCCGACGCAGTCGACGTCGACTACGACTCCGAGCTCTGCCGTCGGGCGCGCGACGAGTCCCCGGCTTACTTCGCCGGCGTCGGCGACGAGCTGTCCGACGACGTGCGGGAGCTCCAGCGCGCGATGTTCGGGGACGCGGGATGGATACGCGAGTTCCACGACCACTACGAACTGCGGTCGCTGCTGTTCCGGCGGGCGGCCGACGCGATAGAGCGCACCGCCGACGAGCTGTCGCAGCCGCCGTGAGATGGTTTCGGCGGCCGAGAGGTCATCGCAAGCGATTTCACCGGCGGCATACACGTCTGGACGATGAGCCTCGAAGACGAGATACGGGAGGCGTGGGACGGCGGCTCCGCCGGCGAACCGCTCCTCAGGGAGTTCCTGTCGGCGCTGAACTCGGGCGACGTCCGCGCCGCCGAGAGACGAGACGGCGACTGGCGGGCGAACGAGTGGGTCAAGCAGGGCGTACTTCTGTGTTTCCGCGAGCTCTCGAACGAGGCGCGCGAGTACGGCGACGTCGTCTACCACGACAAGTTCGCGTTGAAGGACACGTCGGGCTTCCTCGACCGCGGAGTCAGGAACACGCCCGACGGCACCGTGGTCCGCGACGGAGCCTACGTCGGCGACGACGCCATATTGATGTCGCCGTGCTTCGTCAACGTCGGCGCGTACGTCGGCGACCGCTCGCTCGTCGACTCGTGCGACACCGTCGGAAGCTGCGCTCAGGTGGGCGACGACGTCAAGCTCGGCGCCAACAGCCTCGTCGGCGGAGTGCTCGAACCCGTCGAGGACGCCCCCGTCGTGATAGAGAGCGGCGTCTCCCTCGGCGCGGGATGCCGGGTGACGTCGGGCTTCGTCGTCGGCCGGGACTCCGTGGTCGCCGAGGACACCCTGCTGAACCCGTCGACGCCGGTCTACGACCTCGTGGAAGACGAGGTGGTCTACGGCCACGTGCCGCCAGAACGCCGGGTGATGCAGCGTCAGGCCCGTTCGTCGCTCAGCGACCGCGTGGGCGAGGACGTCTACAAGCCCGTCGTCGTAGCGACGTCTCTCGACGACGACACCGTGGAGAAGACCCGGATGGAGTCTGCGCTGAGGGAGTGAGACGAGCGAGACTCCGGGACGTATAAAGCCTCGGCGTCCCTGTGGTACGCCGTGAGAGCCCGAATCAAGTCGAACCTCCTCGGCGGCCTCATAGTGATAGCGCCGCTGGCGGTCACGGCGTACGTCCTCCTCTGGATATACGGCGTCGTCGTCGACCTGCCGGGAACCGACGTCCTCCGGGTCACCGACTCCGGCGTCGTCAACGACCTCATCCAGTTCTCGGTGTCCGCCGTCGTGCTCGTCGTCGGGCTCGTCGCCGCAGGCTACGCCTTCCGGACGGCGTCGGGCGCCTTCGTCAAGAAGCAGATAGACGACTGGGCGCGGAGGGTGCCGTTCGTGGGCTTCGTCTACAACGCCACCCAGATGGCGGTCGAAGCGATGTCGATGGGCAGGGACGAGTTCGACCGACCGGTGAAGCTCGACTACGCCGGCGTGAGGTTCACGGGCTTCAAGACGGGTGGGCGGACGGATGGTGGCCACGAAGTAATCTTCGTGCCGACGGCGCCGAACATCACCTCGGGCTTCGTCGTGGAGGTGGAGCCCGAGCGCCTGAAGGACTCCGACGAGTCGACGGAGGAGGCGTTGACGCGCATCCTGAGCGCGGGCTTCGCTAGCAAGGACGACGACGAGCTAGTCGAACGCATGGAGGAGTTCGGTCTCGGCGGCGATGCCGAGCGCCCCTAGTCGGACGTCGAAACGTCACGGAAGTAATAAGTACCGTCCTTTATATAGTAGGCTAAGATGCCCGGAAAAGCGCTGGTCACGGGTGCCTGCGGCTTCACAGGCAGCCACATGCTCGAGCTGCTGACCGAGGAGGGCTGGGACGTCGTAGCCACCGACCTCGAGGGCAGCCAGAGGAGCGCCTACTACACCGAGGGCGAGGGCGACGTCCCCAACCCCGTCTACTACGAGGACTTCTTCGACGAGGTTGGCGCGGAGTTCGTCCCCGCCGACCTCACGGAACCCGACAGCCTCGACGCGGTGTTCGAGGGACACGACTTCGACGTCGTCTTCCACATCGCGTCTTTGTTCGACTACTTCGCCGAGAGAGACGTCCTCGACGCCGTCAACGTCGAAGGCGGGCGGAACATCGCTTCGAAGGCCGCCGAGTACGACGCGGGCCACCTCGTCCACTGGAGCACCCTCGGGGTGCTCGGAGACGCGGGCTTCGACGAACCCAACTACGAGGACGCCGACTACGAGCCACACAACCGGTACTGCGAGAGCAAGGTCGAGCAGGAGAAGGAGCTCCTGAAGATAGAGCGCGAGGAGGGTCTGCCGCTCACCATCATACGTCCGGCTCCTATATACGGGCCCCGGCATCGGTACGGAGTCTACCACATCCTGCTGTTGATACGGAAGTTCGGCTTCGCACCCGTCACGAGCCTCTATCCCCGTCGTAAACAGCTGATGTTCCCGTGCGTCCACGTGCACGACCTCGTGAACGCCGCGCTCTACGTCCACGAGAACAAGGACGAGGCGGCGGGCGAGACGTACCACGTGACGAGCGACTGCATCGGACAGGACGAACTCGTCGACTTCCTCGGGAAGAGCCTCGGCGTCAAACGCAAGCGCTTCCCCGCGCCTTTCATCGCCTACAAGCTCTACGGAAAGCTGGCGATGTACGCGTCGCACCGGATAGAGAAGAAAGCCCGTGCGAAGGGAACGCGGCCGAAGGTCGACGCCTCGATGACGCACTACCTCACGCACAACATGTGGTTCAGCAACCAGAAGATCAAGGACCTCGGCTTCGAGTTCACGTACCAGGACCCCCGGAAGGGACTGTGGGACTTCATAAGCTGGTGCAAGCACGAGGGGATGGTGTAGATGGACGTCAGCGTCGCCGCCGTCCCCCTGCTGCTCGCCGCTGGATTCCTCACAGCCTGGGTGCACAAGAACTGGCTGGTACGTCGCAACAAGGACAGCTACGTCGTCTTGAACGTCGCCTTCGTGCTGGCGTTCTGGCTCCACGCCGTCTACGTCGCCACGGCCGGAGGGGTGACGCCGACGACCGAGATAGAGAGCACGCTGGTCGCGGTGGTCTACGTGCTGTCCTATCCCCTGTGGTTCAAGTTCGGCGCCGAGCGCGCCTTCATACTGTTCGGCCGGACGCCGTCGCAGGGCGGCGCCACCTGGGTGCTCCGCATCAAGGACAAGACGGAGTCGTTCGAGCCCAACTGGGAGGACTGAGGCTCCGACGGCATTGACCTACGAACCCGAGGACGCCGTCGACGAGACAGAAAACGGGGCGCTCCTTCGCGTACGCGTAAACCCCGGCAGCGACACCAACGAGGTCAAGGGCTTCGACGAGTGGCGGGGGCGGTACGAGGTACGCGTGAGCGAGCCCGCGGAGGAAGGTCGAGCGAACCGGGAGGTGGAACGGTATCTGAGCGAGGTGTTCGACGCGGAGGTGCGGCTGAGGAGCGGCGCTAGAAGCCGGGACAAAGCCGTCTCGGTCGCCGTAACCCCGGAAGAGCTGCTCGAAGCCCTCGAGCAACGAGCCGGGTAGCCGGACGCGTCTTGCTCCGTCTACTCTAGCTCCCAGCTCCCGCCGCTGACCGCGGGGAGTATGCTTATCTCGTCGTCTTCGTCTATCTCGGTGTCGAGTCCGTCTTCGTGTCGGACGTCCTCGCCGTTGACGTAGAGGTTGACGAACCGGCGTAGTTCGCCGTCTTCGATGAGGCGTTCCTCGAACTCTTCGCCGTACTTGTCGCGGAGTTCGTCGACGGCTTCGCGCACCGTCGTGGCTTCGACGGACGTCGTGCGCTCTCCGGTCACGCGTTCGAGCGCCGACGAGAACCTGACGTCCGCCATCTAGCTCACCTCGACTCGCGCGGGAGCGGTGTCGCGGCGCTCGAACTCCTCCAACCGGGCGTCTATCGACCGCGGGACGTCGAGGTAGCGTTCGAGCGTCGAGTCGGCCTTGAGGCCGTTGCCCGTGATGTTGACGACGACGCGTTCGTCTTGTTCGACGTGGCCTTCTTCGACTAGCTGCCGGAGGCCCGCGATGGTGGTGCCTCCCGCGGGCTCGGTGAAGACGCCCTCGGTGCGCGCGAGGAGCTTGATGCCTTCGATGACGTCGTCGTCGGTGACCGACGCCGCCCATCCGTCGCTGTCGAGTATCTCTTGCTTGGCGTAGTAGCCGTCGGCGGGGCTGCCTATCGCGAGGCTGTGGGCGAGGGTGTCGCAGTCCTGGACGGGTACGACGGGCGAGTCCTCGCGGACGGCCCGGGAGATGGGCAGGCAGTCGGGCTGGCATCCGCTGATGCGGACGTCGCCGTCGTCGACGAGGCCGGCTCTTTCGAGCCTGCGGTAGCCGCGGCGGACGCTGAGGAGCGAGGCGCCGGCGGCCATCGGGTGGACGACGTGGTCGGGTGTCTCCCAGCCTAGCTGTTCGGCGGCTTCGAACGCCATCGTCGACGAGCCCTCGGTGTAGTACGGCCGGAGGTTGATGTTGACGAAGCCCCAGCCGTGTTCGTCGGCTACCTCGGTCGCCAGGCGGTTGGCGTCGTCGTAGCTGCCTTCGACGGGGACTATCTCGGGGTCGTAGGCGAGCGTCTGGGTTATCTTGCTCTTCTCTATCGAGTCGGGGAGGAAGATGTACGCGGGCAGGCCGGCTTTGGCGGCGTGTGCTGCGACGCTTGCGGCGAGGTTGCCGGTGGAGGCGCAGCCTACGGCGTCGACGTCGAAGTCGAGCGCGCGGGCGACTGCGACTGCGGTGACTCGGTCCTTGAACGAGAACGAGGGGTTGACGCTGTCGTTGAGGACGTATAGTTCGTCGAGGCCGAGTTCGTCTGCGAGGTTGTCGGCGCGATGTAGTTTGTTGTGTCCGGTGCCGAGGTCGACGGCGTGGAAGCTCTCGGGGTTGTCGACGGGAAGGAGGTCTATGTACCGGGCTATGGAGTCGGGGCCGTTCTCTATCTCTTCGCGGGTCGTCTGTATCTCGTCTTCGTCGTACTCGACCTCGAGGGGGCCGAAGCAGGACTCGCAGGTGTTGCGTATCTCGGGCGGGTACCGTGTGCCGCACTCCCTGCATTCGAGGTGGCTTACCTTCGTCATTGGGTTACGACAGGAGATGCAGGCATATAATATTTGTTATGCAGTTGATAACTATGAGTAATATATAGACGTCCGGGAGGCGTATACGACGACCCGCCGTACCCGACCGACGGCGTAAGACAACCCTTATACACCGAGCCACCCAAGCCCGCCACATGAGCACGACCGACGGAGAGTCCGGCGGACGCAAACGCTGCATCTCCTGCGGCGTCAACATAGTCCGCGCCGGATTCACCGACTTCGACTGCCCCGAGTGCGGCTACCACGTACACCGCTGCCGCAAGTGCAGGAAACAGAGCAACCTCTACCGCTGCCCCGACTGCGGCTTCACCGGACCCTAGACCATGGGCAAAGTAGTAGTACGCGTCAAGGTAATGCCCGAGGACGCCGACACCGACCTCGACGCCCTCGAAGACGACATCGAGAAAGCGCTCGTGGACGGTGCCGAGCTAAGCGACATCACGCGCGAGGACGTAGCCTTCGGCCTCGTCGCCCTCCTCGTCGACGTCATGGTCGAAGACGAAGCCGGCGGCACACAGGCCGTCGAGGACTCGCTCTCCGACCTCGACGACGTCGAGAGCGTGAGCGTCGAGGACGTCGGACGAGTCTAAACGCCTACACCACGCGGTTCTCCAGCGTACCGACGCCCTCCACCTCGACCTCGACGGAGTCACCCGGCTGCATCTCGCCCACGCCCTCCGGCGTGCCCGTCGCCAGCACGTCGCCCGGCATCAACGTCAGGAACCGCGACGCCTCCGACACGAGTTCAGGCACCGAGAAAGCCATGTGACGCGTGTTCGAAGACTGCCTCACCTCGCCGTTCAGCCTTAGCTCGACGTCGAGCGACGACGGATCGACGTCCGTCTCGACCCACGGCCCCAGCGGACAGAAGCAGTCGCCTCCCTTCGCGCGCGTCCACTGGCTCTCCCGTCGCTGCCAGTCCCTCGCAGTCACGTCGTTGACGCAGGTGTATCCCTCGACGTACGACAGCGCATCGTCGACGTCTACGTCCCTGCACCGCCTGCCTATCACGACGCCTAGCTCGGCCTCGAAGTGGAGTTCGTCCGTCGTGGACGGATACGGTATCTCGTCGGCGTGTCCGACGACGGCGCTCGGCGGCTTGAGGAAGAACAGAGGGAACTCCGGCACCTCGTTGTCGAGTTCGTCGGCGTGCTCGGCGTAGTTCCTGCCGACGCCCAGCACCTTCGTGGGCTCGCACGGCGGCAACACGTCTACGCCGCCGTGAGCGTGCACCTCGCCGCCGACCTCGAACCCGTAGTCGTGTACCTCCGCCTCGCGTACCTCGCCTTCGACGTCGATGCGAGCGCGCTTCATATCCGTCGATAGACCACCGGCTATCTTATGTCTGTATCATCGGAAGACACGAGCAAAGAAGACCTGACTCGCCGAGCTACCTGCCGCGTCGCGCGAAGCCCGCGAACGCCAGCAGCGCGATCAACCCGACTACGGCTGTGAAGCCCGGCAGACCTTCGTCCTCTCCGTCACCGTCGTCTCCGCTCTCGTCTTCGCTATCGCCGTCTTCGGCGCTGTCGTCGTCGCCGGAGTCGGACTCACCGTCTTCGCCATCATCCCCGTTATCGCCGTCGGCTTCATCTCCTCCGTCGGTCTGCCGTGGCTCCGGCTCCTCCGGAGACTCTAGCTCGAAGCTCCCGACGTGCCGGCCGTTAAGCTCGACGTCGTAGCTGCCGGGCTCCGTGAACTCGTGGCTGAAACTCAGATCCTCGCTCACGTACGGCGGCAAACTCACGGACTCCGAGCCAATCTCCTCGTCTCCAGCCGAGAGACTGACATCGAAGTCACCATCCTGCCCCCCGGTGTTCTCGACTGTGGCGTCGACTGTGACATCGAGTCCATCCTCGGTCTCCTCGACATCGTGGTCAACGTCAGTTATCTCAAGTTCGGCCTCCGAGAGGTTGTCTCCGGACGT
>JBKGYY010000051.1:0-10412 GCA_046545855.1 Halobacteriales archaeon
ACGCCGAGGGAGGGATTTGAACCCTCGCGGCTTTACGCCACACGCTTTCCAGGCGTGCGCCTTACCAGGCTAGACTACCTCGGCTCGGTCTACCGGTAGACCACACGGGACTTAAAAGCCTGCGTTATTCCGGGGTTGGCGTCCCACCCCTATCTATGGAAAGCTACTAAGACACGGTGGACGTAGCCGCCCTGTGACTGAGTTCGAGATACAGGCGAAGGACGGAATGGGCCGGCTGGCCGAGCTACGGATAGCCGGCCACGAGATAACGACGCCCGCGCTCATGCCGGTCGTCAACCCCCATCTTACGCCGCCTGACCTCGGTCCCGCGCAGGCCGCGATAACCAACGCCTACGTGCTCTACAACAGCGAAGACCACCGGGATGCAGCCGTCGACGACGGACTCCACGAACTCCTCGACTTCGACGGACTCATCGCGACCGACAGCGGCGCCTACCAGGCAAGCGTCTACGGAGACGACGTCGTCGAAGTAACCAACCGAGAGATACTCGAGTTCCAGGACGCCGTCGGCAGCGACCTGGCCACGCCGCTCGACGTGCCGACGCCCCCCGACGCAGACGAAAGCCAGGCGGAGAGAGACCTGGAGGTGACCCGGCGGCGTACGAGAGAGGCGCGAGAAATGGATCTCGACGCCGCGCTAAACGTCCCGATACAGGGCGGCGTCCACCCGGAGACGAGACGGTGGGCGGCCGAGCGGGCCGTAGAAGGCGACGTCTACCCGATAGGCGCCGTCGTACCGTTGATGCAGGAGTACCGGTACCGCGAGCTAGTCGACGTCGTCGTAGGCGTCAAACGCGGGCTACCTGCCGACTCACCCGTTCATCTCTTCGGCGCCGGCCACCCCGCGACGTTCGCGCTCGCTACGGCGCTCGGATGCGACCTCTACGACAGCGCGGCGTACGCGCTCTACGCCGAAGAACGACGGTACCTCACTCCCACGGGGACGTACGACGTCTCCGAGATGGACGAGCTACCCTGCGAGTGCCCGACGTGCCAGAGGTACGAGCCCTACGAACTCGGATACAGGGAGATAGCCCGGCACAACCTCGAGGTTAGCTACGCTGAACTACGTCGTGTGCGCGAGGCCATCCGCGGCGGCAGGCTGCTGGAGCTCGTGGCCCGACGGGCGACGATGCACCCGAAGCTGAAGTCCGGGGTCGAACGCCTGAGTGACCACGCCGAAACCGTCGAGAAGTACGACCCCGCCGTCAAGTCTGCTTTCTTCGACCTCGGTGGCTTCCGCCGGCCGGAGGTCGAGAGACATCAGAGACGTCTCGAAAGGCTCAGGGATCTGGACGCCGACCGGGTCGTCGTGACGCCACGGAAGGACGTCCGCGGACGGAGGCTCGTGCTCGTTCCGTCGTTCGGACCCGTGGCTCCGGAGCTACGTTCGACGTACCCCTTGAACTCGGAGTCGGTCGACGTCGACGACGCCTCACCCCGGGCTCAGTTGGACGCCGTCGAAGGCGTCGAGCGACTCGCGAGACAGGTGGACGCCGAAGTCGTCTTCGAACACCCCGGCTGGAGGGCTTTCGACCCCGCGAGACTGCGTGAACACGACGTCGAAGTCGTCGACCTGGAGGCCGCTGGATGACGGAGTACTTCGAGGTCGTCGGCCGCGACGGCCCCGCGCGGCGCGGCCGTCTGCGTCTCGATCCAGCTATCGAAACACCGGGGTTGATCGGCGACCGCCTCTTGGACTACGGAAGCCTCTGGAGCGGCGAGCGCGAGACGCCGGACGACGCCGGCGACGGCGTCGCGTTGCTCCCGCATCGCGCGATGCCGGCGGGTACGCCGACCGAGGTAGTCGAAGCCCGTCAGGTCGAACACGACGTCGACTTCGACGGTCCCACTGCCTCGGTGACGAGCGTCGACGACCCCCGGGCGGGAGACCACGACGTCTACGTGCTCACGGGCCTCCGGGAGGGTGACTCCCGACGGGTGGTATCCGCCGCGATGCGATGCAGGCGGCGTCTGCCTCCGGACTCCGCGCTCTACCTCCCGGCTGCTGCGTCGCCCTCCGACGTCGGCTTGCTCGCTTACCTGGGTTTCGATATCTTCGACGTCGACCACGCCGTCGTCGCGGGACACGGTGGCGTCTACATGACGTCGTCGGGCGAGCGAGACGTCGAGGAAGTCGACAACCTGCCGTGCTCGTGTCCCGTCTGCGTCGACCGCGAACCCGAAGACCTGTCGCCCGAGGACGTGGGACGTCACAACGCCCTGGCGCTCGAGGACGAACTCGTCCGCGTTCGCTATCTCGTGCAAAGCGGTCGGCTGCGCGACTACCTCGAAGGACAGGTTCGCGTCGACCGCTGGCAGACCGAGGCCCTGCGGTTGCTCGACGACGAACACACCTACCTCGAACGCCGTACGCCGGTCGCGCGAACGACGGACGTCGACTGCAACTCGGCGGAGTCGCTCGACCGCGTGGAGATAACCAGGTTCGGGCGACGTCTCCGGGAGCGCTACGAGGCGCCGCGCGGCGACGTAGCCGTGCTTCTACCGTGTTCCGCGGGTAAGCCGTACTCGCTGTCGCGCTCCCACTCGGAGTTCAGGTCCGCGGTACGGCGGAGGGCGCACGAGGTCGTAGTAACGAGTCCGATGGGGGTCGTACCCCGGGATCTCGAGCACGTCTACCCTGCCGCGAACTACGACACACCGGTGACCGGCCGGTGGACGCCCACGGAGAAGGAGTACGTCTCGGGCTTGCTCGAAACCTACCTCGCGGACGCCGACTACGACCGCGTCGTCGTCCACCTGCCGGAGGACTACCGCGGCTGGGTGAAGCGAGCCTGCGAGGCCGCCGGCGTCGACGTGGAGTACACTGCGTGCGACGACGAACACCCGCGGGACGACGTAGCGCTCGAGCGCCTGGAAAACGCGCTCGAAGGCGAGCACCGGGTGTCGAAATCCCGCGAGCGAATGTGGAGCGTACGGGCTACGGCGGACTACCAGTTCGGCGCTGGCTCCTGGGCGTCTCTCGACGACTTAGACGTCGTCGGCAGGATGCCGAACCCCCGTCTGGTGGACGACGACGGACAGTTAGCGGCGCTCACCGAGTACGGCCTCCTGGCGCTCACGCTACACGGCGCCGACCTTCTGGAACCCCCGGAGGTCGAGATAGACGGCTTCGTGCCTTCGGGCAGCGTCCTCGCTCCAGGCGTAGTCGACGCCGACGAGGACGTCCGCGTGGGCGACGAGGTTTCGTTCCGCGGCCCCGACGCCCGTGGTGTCGGGAGAGCGTGGATGCACGGGCGCGAGATGGTGAGATCGACCCGCGGTGTAGCGGTCGACGTCAGACACGTGGACGACGTTGGTTAGATGCGTATAACCTTTTCCCCAGAAAGAATATGAGTGCTTTCGACCTACTCTGACTAGTGAACTACAGAGGCCTCCTCACCGCTCTGCTCGCGGCCGTGACGATACTCGCGGTAGGGGTGACAGCGACGGGGCTGGACTCCGTGGAGGCGGAGCCCAACGATGTCTTCGACATCCCCGAACCCCTGAACGAACTCCTGCTAGAGCCACCCGCCGAGGAAGGCGAAGGTGACGCCGAGGGCAAGGCGGACGGCGACTTCCAGGAGGGAGACGAGGGAAGCCTCGACCAGCAGATGGGGGAGGCGCAGGAAGCCTACGATACCAGCGTCGATACGCTCGACGAGATGACGGAAGGCGGTGGAGGCCAGGGCGTCGGAGTCGTCCAACAGCTACTGAAGTACCTCGTGATGGCGTTGATTGCGCTCGGCATCCTCGTAGCCCTGCTGGTAGCCTACCTGGCGTACAGGAGGTACGGACTGCCGTCTTTCGGCTCGAAGCAGGAGCAAGCGGTAGCGAACACCTACTTCGAGGTCGACACGTCGAACGAGGTCTACCTCGCTTGGTCGGAGATGGTCTCCGACCTACACGTCGAGAGCCCGCACACGAAGACTCCGCAGGAGTTCGCCGAAGCCGCGGTCGACGAAGGCATGAACCCCTCCGCGGTGGACGAGATAACGACGTTGTTCGAGGAGGTTCTCTACGGAGACGGAGGAGTGACTCGCGAACAGGAGAGCAAGGCTCTCGACGCTCTCGAAAGGCTCGACTTGCCGCCGGAGGACGACGTCTCCACGAGCGAATCGATGGACGGCGTGACAGAGACCACGGTCTACGGATAGATGGTGCTCCGAACTATCTGGAGGGTCACGAAGTACGTCTTTCTTGCTGTAGCCGCCGTGGTCCTCGTGGGAGGCGCGGCTCTCGCGTTGCTCGACGTACCGAGCGACGTCCTGCCGTTCCAACAGCTCGTCAGGATGGTGGGACACGACTACCTGGTCATCGTCCCGGTGGCGGGTCTCGGTCTGCTGTTCGCTCTTCTGTTCGCGTACCACGGGAGGACGTCTAAGATACAGCAGGCGGGCACGCCGGACGCAGAGGACGTCGAGACCGTGCCCGTACCGGGAGACGACCTCGACGGACTCGTGGACACCGCCGAGGGACTGGCTTTCCGGTCGCGGACACGTGAGGCGCGCGGGAAGGTAAGGGAGCGCCTGCGTAGGGCTGCCGTCGCAGTACTCGTCAGCCAGGGGAACTCGGGGCCGGAAGCACGCTCGATGGTCGACAGCGGTTCGTGGACAGCAGACAAACGAGCGGCGTCCGCGGTGGGCGGCGACGAAGCGCCTCCGCCTCCGCTGTCGTCCTACGTGCCGTTCGGCAGGTCGTCGTACCGCAGGGGCGTCGAAGCCGCTATAAACGAGATACACTCGCTCGCCGAGGAGGACGCATGACCGACGAACCCATCGACGTCGTCCGAACGAAACGCTGGCGCGGCATGGCCGCGATGGCGTTGATAGCGGGAGGTATGGGCGTCGTAACCGACCGACCGTTGATGGTTCTCGTCTCCGCAGTCGCCATCGGCTTCGTCGCGTACCCGAGCCTAACGGGAAGACCGGAGGTCGACCTCGACGTCGAGCGCACGGTGAGCGAAAGCGCGCCCGCCCACGGAGCCGAGGTTGAGGTCAACGTAACGCTTCGGAACAGGGGCGGCTTGCTCTCGGACGTGAGGTTCGTCGACGGGGTGCCGCCGACGCTCTCGGTCAGTGAGGGCACGCCTCGACACGCCACATCACTCCGGCCGGGTGGCAGCACTTCTTTCTCGTACACCGTGGTCGCTAAACGCGGACGCCATAGCTTCGTGCCCGCCACGGTTCTCGCCCGGAATCTAAGCGGGTCTCTCGAGGTCGAGACGACGGCTTACGCCGACACCCTGATCGACTGCGCGAGCGACATCGGCGACACAGAGCTACGTAAGCAGGCGACCCAGTACACCGGCAGGGTTCTCACGGACCAGGGCGGCAGCGGCGTCGAGTTCCACGGAGCAAGGGAGTACCAGCGCGGCGACTCGATAAGCCGTATCGACTGGAAGCGCCGCGCGCGCACCGGTGAGTTCGTCACGTTGAAGTTCCGGGAGGAGAAGAGCGCCCGGGTGATGCTCGTCATCGACGCCAGGAAGGAAGCCTACGTCGCCAAAGGCGAGGACGAGCCATCCGCGGTCGCCTACGACATATACGCGACCGAGCAGCTGTTCATGTCGCTCCAGACGAGCCGGGACTCCGTGGGCGTCGCCGTTCTCGGCAGGGAGTTCACCTGGGTGCCGCCGGGCAAGGGAGACGAGCACACTGCGCGCACCAGGAGGATGCTGACGACACATCCCTCGTTGACGCCCGCGCCGCCCCGGAGGGACGACTTCGACGAAAGCCAGTTAGACGAGCTACAGAAAAGACTGACGAACGACACCCAGATCATACTGCTTTCGCCTCTCGCGGACGACTTCATCGTCGACGTCGCCCGGCGCATAGACGCTCACGGTAACTCCGTCAGCGTGATCAGCCCCGACCTGACGATGGAGGACACCCCTGGACAGAGGCTCGCGCGCGTCGAACGCGACGCCAGGCTGTCGGATCTATATCAGTCGGAGATACCCGTCGTCGACTGGGAGGTCGAGAAACCGCTGGCCAAGGTCCTCGCTCACACGACAGAGAGGTGGAGCGGCTGATGTCGGGTTCGAGTTTCGTGAGGAGGCCGACGTGGTTCGGTGGAGTTGGCTCGATAGTCGTGGCGACGGCAGGCGTCGCGGGTTTGACGTCCTCGACGGAGGTCGCGGGAGCGGTTGTCGGCGCCGGCGTCGGCTTCCTGGTGCTCTACCTGGGTCTGGCTTTCCGGTACAGAAGCCCGGTAGGATGGCTCGTGGCTCTCGTGGGACTTGCGGGCGGTGGCGGTGCGGCGGGGTACGCGGCGGCGAACGCCGGCTCGGGATTGAGTCCCGCAGTGGTGGTGTTCGGCGCTCTCGGCGTGCTTTTCGTCTCCCTTGGCACGGCGCCGCTCTCCGGAGAAGGCTCCCGGAGGCTCTCGAAGATGGGCTGCTGGATGGTGTTCGTCGCCGCGCTGCTCGGCGCGGAGACGCTGCAATCCGATCCGCAGGGCGCCGTGCGAGTGCTCGGCGCGATGGTCGCCGCCGTGCTCGCGTGGGACCTTTCCGAGAACTCCGTCGGCCTCGGACAGCAGATAGGCAGGCAGGCGCGCACCCGGCGGGCGGAGGCGACTCACGCGTTCGGTAGCTCCCTGGTTGCTCTCGCTTCCGCGAGCGCGGGCTACGCCGGCTACTCGTACGCGGCGGGCCTAGATATACCGTTCGACGCCGTCGTTCTCATGCTGGGTTCCGTGGTGCTACTCGTGGTCTTCCTCTACAGGTAGCGGGCGCTGTCTCGCGTGGAGAGGGTGGGCTCTCGCCAGGATAGGCTTGTTTCCAGGGGTCCCTACTCGGCGTAGTTGATGACGGTCGGCACTTCTATCTCGTGGAGTATGTCCTCGACGACTTCCTCGGTGTCGACGTTGTCGACCCTGGCGTCCGCCGTCAGCACGACGCGGTGGGACAGCACGGGGTAGGCTATCTTCTTGACGTCGCTCGGTTTGACGAAAGAGCGTCCGCGTAGCGTGGCCATGGCTCTCGCGGCCTCGAACAGACGCTGGGTTCCACGCGGCGAAACACCTGTCTTGACGCGCGGGTCCTCGCGCGTCTCCCTCGTGATCTGGACTAGGTACTCTATCACGGCTTCGTCGACGTGCACTGTCTCGGGAACCTCCTGTAGCTCCTGGACCATCTCGGCCGTGGTCACGCGGTCTACGCCCGGGGTGTTCGCCGTCCTCGCCGCTCGCCTGCGTATTATCTCTACCTCGCCCTCGTAGCTCGGGTAGCCGAGGCTCGTCTCTATGATGAACCTGTCCATCTGCGCCTCGGGCAGCGGGAAAGTGCCCTCCTGTTCGACGGGGTTCTGGGTTGCGATGACGAAGAACGGGCGCGGCAGGTCACGTGTCTCGCCGTCGACTGTCACCTGTTTCTCGCCCATGGCTTCGAGGAGCGCCGCCTGTGTCTTCGGTGGAGCGCGGTTTATCTCGTCGGCGAGCACTATGTTAGCGAATATCGGGCCTTTGTTGAACTCGAAACGCTGTTTCTTCTCGTTGAAGATGTGGCTGCCGGTGATGTCAGCGGGCAGGAGGTCGGGTGTGAACTGTATCCTGCTGAACGACAGCCCGAGGGCGTCGGCGAAGCTGCTCGCGGTCAGCGTCTTACCCGTACCGGGCACGTCTTCGAGGAGCACGTGTCCGCGCGACAGCACGCCGAGCAACACCGTCTCGAGGAACTCTCTGTCGGCGATCACGGCCTGGGCGATAGCGTCGACCACCGACTCGCATCGGTTGCTAGCCTGAACTACGTCCATGGCTCAACCTAGGCGTGGGTGGGTTTATACCTTCGCAAGACCATGCTTTCACGCTTCATTCGACTGGAATCAGAAGTTTTGGCCGGAGCGAGCGCAACTTCAGGTCGCTCGGACGCGCAGACCGGGGTAGACGGCCGCAGCTACGTAGATAGCTATCGCCGCCAGGACTATCGAGCCGCCGGCGGCGACGCCGTAGACGTACGCGAGCGCGAGACCCACGAGGACGGCTAGCTCCGCGAAAGCGATCGAGAGCAACACCGAAGCCCTGAAGCTAGGGGCTATCTCTGTGGTCGCGGCGACGGGTACCACGAGCATGGCTGCGACGAGTATCACGCCCATTATCTGCATCGCGGCGACGACGACTACCGCGGTCAAGGCTACGAGCAATCGGTTGTAGTTCTCGACGTCTATCTTGGCTGCGCGTGCCGCGGTCTCGTCGAACGTTATGTAGACTAGCTGGCGGTAGCTCGTCGCGACGACGCCGACGACCAACGCCGTCAGAACGAGCATTATCCAGACGTTCTCGTCCTTGAGCGTCACGAGGCTGCCGAACAGGTACTGTTCGACTCCGACGGCGATTCCCCCGGTCGACAGACCTATTATCACGGTGCCGAGAGCGAAGCCACCCGAGAGAACTATCGCCATCGAGACGTCGTCGTAGGCCTCCGTGTGCTCGGACATCAGCTGTATGAGCAGCGAGGCTACGACGGCGACTGCGAGTGCGCTGAGGTAGGGCGACACGTCGAGCGCGAGCGCGGAGTTTGCGTAGAGTCCGACTGCCACGCCGGCGAACGCCGTGTGAGCGAGCGTCTCACCTATCAGCGACATCTGCCTGTGGACGAGGAAGCTTCCGACGAGCGGGGTGACGACTCCGATGCAGGCTCCGGCGACGAGGGCTCTCTGCATGAACGGCTGCGACAGCATGTCGTAGACCAAAGCCGGCGTCGGTTGGATCATCCGTGGTCGTGGTGTCCGTGCTCTAGCACGCGTTGGTTGGCTCCGTACGCCCGGGTCAGTGCGTCGCTTTCCTCGAACTCGCCAGAACCCCCGTGGAAGTAGAGCTTCCTGTTGAGACACGCTATCTCGTCGGCGTGTTCCGTGACGACACCGATGTCGTGTTCTATGAGGACGACGGTCATGCCGTCTTCGTTGAGACGTCGCAGGAGGTCGTAGAACTCCTCGCGTGACTCCGCGTCGACTCCGACGGTTGGTTCGTCGAGCGCGAGCACGTCGGCCTCTGCGGCGAGCGCACGTGCGATGTAGACACGCTGGCGCTGTCCGCCTGAGAGCCGGGTTATCCTGCGGCGGCGGAGTTCGGCTACGCCGACTTCCTTCATAGCTCGTTCGACGGCGTCCCTGTCTCCTTCGGTGAACCTGGATCTTCCGACACGTGGATACCGGCCCATACGGACGACTTCCTCGGTGGTGACGGGCATGCTGCTGTCGACCCGCGTGGCGTTCTGGCTAACGTAGCCTATCCGTTCGCCCTCGTCGAACTCGGTCGCCGGCCGTCCGTGGAGCAGTGCCTCGCCTTCGTCTGGCTTGCGGAGTCCGAGCGCTATCTCTAGCAGGGTGCTCTTGCCGCTTCCGTTGGGGCCGACGACGCCGAGGTAGCCGCCGCTTTCGAGTTCGAGGCTGACGTCTTCGACGGCGGGGACGTCTCCGTACGAGTACGTGACGTCTCTTAGCTCTACGGCGTTCACGCTTCTAGGGCTTTCTCGAGCGTGTCCAGGTTAACGTTGCGCTGGACCTCCAAGTACCCCCAGTCGCGTTCGAGCCATTCGTCTTTGAACGTCGGGAGCGCGGTCACCGGCAGCGTCTCCTCGGCCGACGTGTCTTCCACGATGGTCCGGGCTGCGGTGTCGGACTCGAACACCGGTGTTAGCACGTGGCGTATGCCCTCGGTGTCGATGACGTCGTGTGCTCGTTCGACGTCTCGTGCTGTCGGTCGCTCGTCGGGTGACAGCCCCGAGAGCGTCACGACGTCGAAGTCGTATCGGTTTCCGAGGTACTGGAAGGCGTCGTGTCCGGCGACGAATACGACGTCCTTGGACCTGCTTTCGAGCGTGGTCTCGAACTCCTCGTGGAGTTCGTCGAGCCTCGACTTGTATAACGCGGCGTTGTCCTGGTATCCTTCGGTGTCGTCGGCTTCGGCGAGTCCGCTGGCCAGGTTGTCCACGGCTCTTCTGGCGCGGACGGGGTCTAGCCAGAAGTGCGGGTCGCCGTCTTCGCCGTGGTTCTCGTGCCCGTCTCCGTCGTTCTCTTCGTCTCCGTCTCCTACGTCGTTTACGTCGTCGTGGTCGTCGTCTTCGTCGTGGTCGTCCTGGTGGCTCTCGTTCCCTTCTTGCTGTTGGTCGTCGTCTTCGCCGTCGTGCGACTGGTCTTCTCCTTCGGTGGAGTTGGAGTAGTCTTCGTTTTCGGTGGTGTCGCCGTGGTCATCGGTGCCGAGCAGGTCGATGGCTTCGGCGGCCTCGACTACGTGGAGGTCGGGGTTGTCTGAATCGACGTTTTCGAGGATGTCGTCGACCCAGGGCTGGAACCCCCTGGTGACGTAGACGAGGACGTCGGCGCTGTCGACGGAGCGCTGGACGTCGGGCGATGGCTCCCATCCGTGGCCGTGCTGGCCGAGGGGCA
>JBKGYY010000052.1:0-9621 GCA_046545855.1 Halobacteriales archaeon
GATGGACATAGTATAGGCCCCCCGTTACGAAGGCCAGCCACGTCGCTGGCTCCATTGGACCGCTGTACGTCAGGAGAACAACACCGAGGCTCAGCAGAAACAGGCCCATCGACTCGTGGGGTTTCAACCGGTCGGAAAGCTCGTTTCCGAGGAAGACGAACACCGCTACCGGCAGGAAGCCGACGTAGGCGGCGGCGAGGCCCGAGAACCCGCGGCTGTAAACGTCGCCCGCCTCGCTGCCGAGCATATAGAGGTCGAACGCCGACAGCGGCAGCGGAGCCAAAAGCAGGACGGCGGCGAAGCCCGTGAAGAACTGGCTCTTCGAACCCGCGTACACGAAGAGCGCGTACGAGAGAGATACGGCCACGAGATAGACTCCGACGTTACCCGCCAGGTGCCCCCAGTTCGCGTGCACGAAGTGAGTGGTGTACATCGTCAGAACCGAGGGAGACCCGTAGTTCAACATCAGGTCGACGCGGAGGGACTGCGGCAGCAGATGAACCGCGACCAAGACGACGGGTACGGCTACGAGCGCCGCGACGTCCCGGGGGACGACGCGCGTCTGCGTCGACATACACGAGGTTTTCCGGTACCTCGTGCAAAACCCTGCCGGTCGTCACACTTGAGGAGCCAAGAGACTGGCTAACGACCTGGTTTTCGGCCGTATCAGCCTAGCTCATCTCGTCTCTATCGTGCCCTTCCTCCCACCTCGGCTCCGGCCCCCGTGCGACGAGTCGCTTCGGGTTGACGTCGGGGTGCGTGGTGTAGTAGTGCTCCTTGATGTGCTCCAGGTCCACCGTCTCGGCGACGCCGTCGGTCTGATACACGTCGCGGAGGTACGGCCACAGGTTGTCGTAGTCGCGGATGCGCTGGACGTTGCACTTGAAGTGCGTGTGGTAGACGTGGTCGAACCGGACGAGCGTCGTGAACATCGCGACGTCGGCCTCCGTCAACCGGTCGCCGCAGAGGTAGCGCTGGTCCTCGAGCACACTGTCCCAGCGGTCGAGCGCCGAGAACAGGTCGTCGACGGCGCGGTCGTAAGCCTCCTGCGAGTCCGCGAAGCCCGCGCGGTAGACGCCGTCGTTGATGGGGTCGTAGATCTCGTCGAGCACCTGGTCGACTTCGTCCTCCAGGCCCTCCGGCAGCAGCGACGGGCCGCTGGCGTAGTCCTCGAACTCGACGTCGAGCATCCGCATGACCTCGCGGCTCTCGTTGTTGACGATGGTGCCGCGTTCGCGGTCCCAGAGCACCGGCACGGTGACGCGGCCCGTCACGTCCGGGTCGGCTTCGACGTAGAGTTCACGCAGGTAGCTGGCGTCGTTCACCCTGTCAGGGGTGCATCCGTCTTTCTCCGGAGTGAACTGCCAGCCGTCTTCGCCGCGCCAGGGGTCGACGACGTCGACCGTGATGTCGTCTTCTAGACCGCGTAGCTTCCGGGTGACGAGGGTGCGGTGCGCCCACGGGCACGCGAGCGAGACGTACAGGTGGTACCGTCCGGTTTCGGCGGGGAAGTCGGCGCCTATCCACGAGCGGAACTGGGTCTCGTCGCGCTGCCACTCGCCTTCTTCGTCGGTGGCCTCGAACTCCGTCCACTCGCCGTCGACGAAAGCCTTCATACACACGTCTACGTCGCCGGGGACTAAAACCCGCGGTAGCCGTGCGCTGTCGGCCGCCCGAAAGGTCTTAGAAGCGAGAGCACCGAAGCACTGTATGGCTCTGTTCTGCGAAACACCGTTTCAGTCGCTCGCCGCCGCCGTCGCCGGAGGCGTCGCGGGAGGCGCTGCAGGCCTCGCGCTCGGGTTCGGTCCGGCGGGCGTCGCGGCTCTCGCCGGTGGGCTCGCGGGAGTCGGTGACGTCGCTCTCCACGTAGTGAGGCGGGACAGCCAGTTCGAAGAAGCCGTGAGACGGCTTCGGTCCACGCGCTGAAGCGGCGGCGTATGACGCGCGTCTGACGGCCGTCCCGCAACACCCTTGACGCCCCGGCGTGTACGGCACCGTAACCGTGTCTTCACAGGAGAAACTAACCGAAGACCCAGGGATAGAGGCCGACGTCGCCGAGGAACTAGCCGCCGAACAGCGCTCGATATCCGTCGCGGAGTTCTTCGAGAAGAACAAACAGATGCTGGGCTTCGACAGCCCGGCGCGAGCCGTCGTCACGGCGGTCAAGGAAGGAGTCGACAACAGCCTCGACGCAGCCGAGGAAGCCGGCATACTCCCCGACATATCCGTCGAGATAGCCGACAACGGCGACACCTACACCGTCGTGATAGAGGACAACGGCCCCGGCATCGTCGAACGACAGATAGACAAGATATTCGGCAAGCTACTCTACGGCAGCCGGTTCGGTAAACGCGTGCAGAGCCGCGGACAGCAGGGCATCGGTATCTCGGCCGCCGTGCTCTACAGCCAGCTCACGAGCGGCAAGCCCGCGCGCATCACGTCGAAGACCCGGACGGGCGAGGCCAAGCTTTTCGACGTCATCATAGACACCGACGAGAACGAACCCGAGATAGTCGACAAACGAGACGTCGACTGGGACAGAACGCACGGCACGCGCATCGAGCTAGAGATGGAGGCCAACATGCGCGCCCGCCGGCAGCTACACCGGTACGTCAAGCACACTGCGGTCGTCAACCCCCACGCGCGCCTCCATCTCCGCGAGCCCGCCGGCGAGTACAGGTTCGACCGAGCGACAGACGAGCTACCCGACGAGACCAAGGAGATAAAGCCTCACCCGCACGGCGTCGAGCTCGGCACGTTGATGCGGTTGCTCGCCGCGAGCGACAGCTACAGCCTGAGCGGCTTCCTGCAGACGGAGTTCACGAGGGTCGGCTCGAAGACGGCGGAGGAGATAGAGGACGGCTTCAGAGACAGGCACTACGGCCGCGAGATACCGTGGAACGTCTCCGGCGAAGTCGAGCAAGAGGTCCGGAACGCCGTCTCGAACAAAGGCAGGGAGGCGACGGCGGAGTTCTCGCGTCTCGTCCGCGAGAACCTGGGGTCGCGCGCGACGTACGGCTACGTCGTCGACGCCGTGGACGACGCCGCCGAACGCGTGGAAGACGATTTCGACAAGCGGTTCGGCTCGAAGGTCAGGGAGGACGCCGTCGCCGCAGCGTGGAAGACGGTGGCCGGAGACCGAGCCGAGGACCTGTTAGAGAGGTTCGACGAAGCCACGAGCGAGCGGAAGGACGAAGACACCCTGCGAGAGCTAGCCGAACGGGTGGCGGCCAAGATAGACGGCGACGACAGCCCGCGGGACAGGCTGACTTACTCCGGCCTGCGGGACTACGTGGACGTCTCCGCCGACGCCGTCGAAAAGGTGGGCGACGAAGCCATCGGTGACACCGCGCGCGACAACGTCGTCGACGCTCTCTGGCGGGACATGCAGACCGTCGACGACGACCCCCCGGGGGTCAAGGACGTCGCCGGCGACCGCGGTATGGCGCGCGCCCTCCTCGAGTCGATGCGGGAGGCCGACGTAATCGCGCCGCCGACCGACTGCCTCGCGCCGATCACGGCGGAGCTACTCGAAGCCGGAGTCCGCAAGGAGTACGACGCCGAGTTCTACGCCGCCGTCACTCGCGACGCCAGCGTCCACGGAGGCGACCCGTTCGTCGTCGAAGCCGCTATCGCGTACGGCGGCGAACTCGACGCCGAGTCACCCGGCGAGCTACTGAGGTTCGCGAACCGCGTGCCGCTCGTCTACCAGGAGGGCGCGTGCGCTATCACGCAGACGCTCAAGGACGTAGGCTGGAAGAACTACGGCCTCGACGACGACGGCTTGCCGCGCGGCCCCGTCGTCGTAGCCGTCCACCTGGCGTCTACGAACGTGCCGTTCACGAGCGAGTCGAAGGACGCCGTCGCTAGCGTGCCGGAGATAGAGAGCGAAGTCGAACGCGCCGTCCGGGAGGTCGCACGCGAGATGAAGAGCCACATCCGGTCGGCTGAGAGCCGCAGGAAGCGACGCGAGAAAGAACGCGTGATACAGAACATCGTGCCTCAGATAGCCGAGAAGGTCGGCGAGGTCACCGGCGAGGGAACGCCGCCGACAGAGGGCACGATGGCGAGGATACTCAACAAGGTGTACGTCGACTCCGAAGCCGAGAACGGCCGCGTGACCGTCGAAGCCAGGAACTACTCCGGCTCGAACAAGTCGCTCGAGATACACTGTTTCGTCGACGGCGAACCCGGTGACGCGGACGGCGAGGGCGACGTCGACGTCGTGGACCTGGACGACGAGTACGACGTAGTCTGGAAGGTCGACGTACCGAAGGGCGGGAAGGCGGCTCTCTCGTACGACGGCGAGCCGGGCGTGATGTCGGTGGACGGAGTCGACGACGAACTCGTGGAGGTGAGAGCATGACGCCTCCGAGCGACGTCGAGCTTTCCGCCGAAGAGCTGGATCGACGCACTCGTGACACGCTGTTGTCTCTCGCGGAGGACCTGAGGGCGCAGTTCGAGCGCGGGGAGATACCGCGTATCGAGATTCCGACGCGGTCGAAGTCGAACGTCGTCTTCGACGAAGACAGCGACGTCTGGGTCTACGGCGACAGCAAGTCGACGCGCAGCGCCAACAGCGTCGGCGGCGCCCGGAAGCTACTGAGGTACGCCTGGGTGCTCGACTTCATCGAGAGCCAGATAGAGGAGGGACGCAGCAGCACGTTGAGGGAGCTCTACTACCTGTCGGAGAGCTGGGGTGACGCGCAGTTCACCGGTCAGGGCGAGAGCGACCGGTTGATAGAGGACCTCGAGATAGTCGGCGACCTCCGGCGCGAGCGACTGCACATGCGTCCGGAGGAGGACGGCGCCACCGTGATAGGTCCGCTCTACCTCCGCGAGCAGACGCGCCGGGGCGAACGCGAGATACACTGTCAGGAGGACGTCGGCGAAGGCGGCTACCAGATTCCGACGGACGTCGACCAGATAGAGTTCCTCGACGCAGACGCGGAGTTCGTGATGGCCGTCGAGACGGGTGGTATGCGCGACAGGCTCGTCGAGAACGGCTTCGACGAGGACTACGACGCCGTCGTCGTCCACCTCAAGGGTCAGCCGGCTCGTTCCACGCGGCGTTTGATAAAGCGACTGCACGACGAAGAAGGACTGCCGACGGTGGTCTTCACGGACGGCGACCCGTGGAGCTACCGTATCTTCGGCTCCGTCGCCTACGGCTCGATAAAGAGCGCGCATCTCTCGAAGCATCTCGCGACGCCGGAGGCCGAGTTCGTCGGCATCCAGCCGCAGGACATAGTCGACTACGAGCTACCGACCGACCCGCTGTCGGACAGCGACGTCAACGCGCTCGAGAACGAGCTAGAGGACCCGAGGTTCGACAGCGGCTACTGGCGCGAGCAGATAGAGCTCCAGCTAGAGCTAGAGAAGAAGTCGGAGCAGCAGTCGCTCGCGTCGTACGGCCTCGACTTCGTCACCGACACCTACCTGCCGGAGCGCCTCGACGAGATGGGCGTGGCGTGACGCACGAGGTGGAAAGAGGTTTTTAGCCGGGGGCTCTTCGTAAGCCCGGATGAGCTACCGCGAGCCCCCCTCGGTTCCGGACGACGTGTTGGACGAGGGCTCGTGGACCAAGTTCGACGAACGCCGAGGCAGGACGACACGTAGCCTGCTCGGTCTCGCCCGGGTCACGGCCTACCACCACACCGACGTCTACGGGGACGACGCCATACGACGCGAGGTAGCCGACAAGACTCTCGGGAGGGTCGACCGGCATCTGTCGGTGTTCTTCGTCAACCGCACGAACCTCGTGCCTGGCGTCCAGAACCTCCTCGGGAGTACGAGCCGGCGTCAGCTGGCACCCGCGGTACGCAGTCTCGCGCGCTCCAAGCTAGAGGACGAGCTACGGAGCCGGGGCGTCGAGGGCTTCAGGGTGTTCGGCAAGCACGACGTCAGGGGCTCCGACGGCCGCAAGGTAGAGTTACAGCGCGTCGAAGCCGAGTACGTCGTCCGCGATGCGGAGATAGAGCTCGTCGACGGAGTGAGCGCTAGTTTCGAGGGCGGCAAGCTAGACGTCAACTGCTGGGTGGGCGCCTGGATAGAGAGCGACGACGTCTACGTCGTCGGAGGCGTCCACCCGGCGGAGGACTTCGAGCGCACGCGGTACGTCGAGCTTTCCGACGCCGTCAGCGTCCGTATAGACGTCGACCTCGGGCTGTGGCCGCGTCCCTACCGACAGAAGATGTTCGAGCTACTGCGAGCGGTCGTGTAGCGAGCGCGTACCGGGATAGTTTAATCCCCAGGCGTCGATTCAACGGCATAGATGGATCTACCGAAGTCCTACGAGCCAGACGAGGTCGAACCCCGCTGGCGAGAGCGATGGACGGAGTCGCTCTACGAGTACGAGGACACCGGGGCCGAGGACTACGTCGTCGACACCCCGCCGCCGTACCCGACGGGCAACCTGCACATCGGCAACGCGCTCGGCTGGTGCTACATGGACTTCGCCGCGCGATACAAGCGTCTGCAGGGATACGACGTCTCGTTCCCGCAGGGCTGGGACTGCCACGGCCTGCCGACCGAGGTCAAGGTCGAAGAGAAACACGACGTCCACAAGAACGAGGTGCCGAGAGCGGAGTTCCGGGAGCTGTGCGTCGAACACACGTACGAGATGATAGACGAGATGAAGTCGACGATGGAGACGCTGGGGTTCAGCCAGGACTGGACCCAGGAGTACGTGACGATGGAGCCCGAGTACTGGGGTAAGACACAGCGTTCGTTCGTCGAGATGCACGACGACGGCTACGCCTACCGCGACCACCACCCGGTCAACTGGTGTCCACGTTGCGAGACAGCTATCGCGGACGCCGAGGTAGAACGCGAGGAACGCGACGGCTTGCTCGTCTACCTGACGTTCCCGGGCGTCGACGGCGACGACATCGAGATAGCGACGACGCGTCCCGAGCTTCTCGCGGCGTGCGGCGCAGTCGCCGTCGAACCCGGCGGGGAGTGGGAAGACCACGTCGGCGACACCGTCGAGGTGCCTCTGTTCGGACAGGAGGTAGAGGTCATCGAGGACGAAGACGTCGACAGCGAGTTCGGTACGGGCGCCGTCATGATATGTACGTTCGGCGACAAACAGGACGTCACCTGGTGGCAGGAGTACGACCTCGAACTGAGAGAGGCTTTCACCCGCGAAGGCAGGCTGACGGGGCTCGCCGGAGAGTACGAGGGACTTTCGATAGACGAAGCCAAGCAGTCGATAACAGAGGACCTCGAGGACAAAGGCTACCTCTTCGACCGCGAGCCCGTCGACCAGGCCGTCGGCGTCTGCTGGCGGTGCGACACACCGATAGAGATACTCGCCGAGGAACAGTGGTTCATCGAGGTCAGGCAGGACGAGGTGCTCGAGAAAGCCCGGGAGGTCGACTGGATACCCGAGCACGCTCTCACGCGCCTCGAGGAGTGGACCGAGAGCATGGAGTGGGACTGGGTCATAAGCCGGCAGCGGGTGTTCGCGACGCCGTTTCCCGTCTGGTACTGCGCCGACTGCGGAGCCGTCGAAGTAGCCGACGTCGACGACCTGCCCGTCGACCCAGACGAACGAGAGCCCGAGCACCCGTGCGACGACTGCGGCGCTTCGGACTGGAAGCCGGAGTCCGACGTCATGGACACCTGGATGGACAGCTCGATAAGCGCGCTCCACGTCGGCGGCTGGCCTGACGGCTACTCTCCGACGGCGCTACGCGAGCAGGGCCACGACATCATCCGTACGTGGGCGTTCTACACGGTGTTAAGGACGGCGGCGCTCGAGGACGAGATACCGTGGAAAGAAGCGCTGATCAACGGCATGGTGTTCGGCGACGACGGCCACAAGATGTCGAAGAGCCGCGGTAACTTCGTCCAGCCCGAGGAGGTCGTAGACGAACACGGGGCGGACGCCTTCAGGCAGTCGATGGCGTCGGCCGGCCGACCGGGAAGCGACATACAGTTCCAGTGGAAGGAGGTCGAACGCGCGACCAAGTACCAGACGAAGACCTGGAACCTCTATCGGTTCGCGGCACCGCACGTCGCCGGCGGCTACGACTACCCCGGCGTCGACAGCCCTCCGGAGCTACGTCTGGCCGACCGATGGATACTGTCGAAGCTATCCAAAGTGGTGGACGACGTCGAACGCGAGATGGACGACTACAGGTTCGACCTCGCTCTCCAGCGCATCAGGGAGTTCACGTGGAACGACGTCGCCGACGACTACGTCGAACTCGTTAAAGGAAGGCTGTACGAAGAGGAGGGCGACGACTACGAAGCCGTTAGGTGGACGTTACGGACGCTCCTAGAGTCGATAGTCGTCGCGGTGTCGCCGTTCGCGCCTTACTTCGCCGAAGAGGTCTACGACGGCCTGCGTGACGGGAGCGTCAACGAGGCAGCGTGGCCGGAGATCGAACTCGTGGACTCCGAAGCCGAACGCCGCGGCGACGTGCTGGCCGACGTGGTCGCGGCGGTCCGCAGGT
Organism: Halobacteriales archaeon; assembly: GCA_046545855.1. GTDB lineage: Archaea > Halobacteriota > Halobacteria > Halobacteriales > Halorutilaceae > JAQZDA01. The sequence continues at coordinate 8,463 of JBKGYY010000052.1, forward strand.
GGAAGAGCGACGCAGGCATGGCGTTGAACGAGGAGATGGACGCCGTCGAGGTCTACGGAGCCGGCGACTTAGACGTCGTCGACGCCTCGAACGCGCTCGCCGCGGAAGTCAGCGCCCACGACGGAGAACCCGACCTCGAACGCGTTCCCTCGGACGTCGAAGTCGACATGGGCGTCCTCGGGCCCGAGTATCGCGGCGACGCAGGCGACGTCGCCGAAGCCCTGCGTTCGCTCGACGCCGCATCGCTCGTCGACGCCAACGAGGTCGAGATCGAGGTCGACGGCAAGACGTACGAGGTCGGCGACGACGCCTTCGACGTGACCTACGACCTCAGGAGCGAAGGCCGGGACGTCGACGTGCTCGAGCTAGACGACGTATCGGTCGTGATCTACGACTGAACCCCCTCACCCGGCTCCACTATGGAGCCTTCGTCTGCCTCCGAACGAGGTACACGGCTCCGACCAACGCACCGACGACCGGTAGCGACGCCATCGCTATCGTGTTGAAGCCCGGGGACCACAGGTAGCCCTCGCTCTCGAGAACCTCGGCTTCGCGGTAGACGCCGTAGGGAACGAGGAACCAGCCGAGAGCCAGCGGCAGGAGACCGTAGACCGGACGTTCCGCGAAGACCAAGACGGCTACGCCCGCCAGCGTCACGAGAACGCCGACGATCACGGCGGAAAGCGGAGCGACCTCTCCTTCGACGTAGGGACACGCCGTCGGGTCGACGTCGCTCTCTACCTTGACGGCCTGCGTGTCCATCGAACGCGTATCGAACTCCGGACACGAAAAACCTGTTGCGAAGGCTTTATTGCTTCGATGAGCCAACTCCGAACCACGAGGGACCGTGGGGTAGCTTGGCCCATCCTCGGCCGCTGGGGGCGGTCGGACTTGAGTTCGAATCTCAACGGTCCCATATCTGCGTGGGTCTCGTTCCCCATGCGTCGTTCGAACCCGCCGCTATCTATATATACCGTCGGGTTTTTGTGGTTCCATGCAACGCAGGAAGTTCGTATCGACGGCCGGGCTGCTCGTGGCCGCGGGCCTGACGGGATGTCTCGACGGCGAAGACGACGCCGGCGGCGATGGAGACGACAACGAGAGCGACAACGAGAGCGACGACGGCGGAGACGGCGACGATGGGGGCGACGGCTCGGAA
>JBKGYY010000053.1:0-9576 GCA_046545855.1 Halobacteriales archaeon
GGCGGAGTCGGAGGCCCGGACGACGTCGCCGTCGACCCCGAGGCGCCTACGCGCGACGAAGGAGACGCCGTCGAGGAACAGGCACCCTCCGGAGGCGATGCTGACGCCGGAGGCGGAGACGTCGACAGGCATTCGACGACCAACGTCCAGGTCGAAGGAGTCGACGAACCCGACGTCGTCAAGACCGACGGCGAGACGGTCTACTTCTCGCACGAGCGCGCCGGCGACACCAAGTTCGTGGACGCCGTGCCACCGGAGGAGATGTCGGTCGCCGAAGAGATAGACGCCGAAGGCGACCTCTTGCTCGTCGACGACACCCTCGTCGTGATATCCGACGACGAGGTATCGGGGTACGACGTCGAGACCGCCGACGAGAAGTGGACGCGTGACCTCGATCACTCGGTCGAAGCCGGACGTCTCGTGGACGGCAGCGTCTACCTCGTGACGAGCGACGCCGTAGACCGCAGGAACCCGTGTCCGAGCCGTCCGATGGAGGGCGTCGACGTCGCGTGCTCCGACGTCCACAGACCGAACACGCCGACCTACGTCGACTCCACGTACACGGTCGTCGAACTAGAGGGCTCGACGGGCGACGTCGTCGACTCGACGTCGTACGTCGGCAGCGACGAAGCCGTCGTCTACGTCTCCCGTGACTCGCTCTACCTCACTTACGCGCGCGCCGAGACCGAGGCCGACGTCCTGCTGGACTTCGTCGAAGACAACCCCGACGTGTTCGACGCCCGCACGGTCGACAGGCTCGAACAGGTCAGGGGCTACGACCTCAGCGACCGCGCGCTCGTGGCCGAGGTCGAGAGCGTTCTGGACGACTACATGCAGAGCCTCGACGACGACGAACGCCTCGAGAAACGGAACGAACTCGAGAACGCTATGGAGGACTACGTCGACGACAACCTCAGGGAGTACGAGTCCACCGAGATAGTCGAGGTGTCGCTCGAAGGACTCGAAGCCGTGGAGACGGCCGAGGTACCCGGTCACCCGCTCAACCAGTTCTCGCTAGACGAACACGACGGCCGGCTGCGCGTGGCGACGACCGTCGGCGAGTCGCGCGCGCTCCGTGGGGCCGAGTCGGTGAGCGACGTCTACGTCCTCGACGACGGCCTCGACGTCGTGGGCTCCGCGCGAGACATGGGCGAGGGACAGCGGATTTACAGCGTGCGGTTCGCCGGCGACCAGGCTTACCTCGTGACGTTCCGCCAGGTAGACCCGTTCTACGTCGTCGACCTATCGGACCCCTCGGCGCCGTCGGTCGAGGGAGAGCTCAAGCTCCCGGGTTACTCGAGCTACCTGCATCCGCTCTCCGACGACCGCGTGCTCGGCATCGGCATGGAGGACCGAAGGGTGAAGACCGCGGTGTTCGACGTCTCCGACCCCACGGAGCCGTCCGTCGAGTCGGAGTTCGTGCTCGACGAGAGCGCGAGCGACGCCGTCTCGGCGTCCGTCGGGAACACCGCGCACCGTGCGTTCCTGCTCGACGAACGCCACGAGGTGTTCTTCCTCCCGGGTCGCTCGGGAGGCTACGTCTTCTCGTACGCCGACGAACTCGAGCTCGTGCGCGCAGTCGACACCGGCTGGACGCGCCGCGCCGTCTACGTCGACGACACGCTCTACGTCTTCGCGGACACCGAGGCCGTCGCGCTCGACATGACGACGTGGGACCGCGTCGGAGAACTCGAGTTCGACGTAGACGCCCGGAGGCCGGTTGAGCCGATTCCCGAGCCTACGCCGCAGCCCGACGTCGAATTCGAAGGGACCGCGGACTGACGTCCGGGTTCAGTCCCAGTCTATTCCGTATCGTGCGAAAGCCGCGAGGCCGGCGACGACGGCGACTACGACGACGGCGGTGACAATCGTTCCGGCGGTGTCGCGGTCGAGTCCGAGCGCCGTCAGAGTGTCGGTGCCGACGGAGAGAGCGAGCGCGACGGGGACGACGACGGCTAGGAGGCCGACGCCCAAAAGGAACCTGCCTAAAGCCGCTTCTATTACGCGTTTTATCATGGTGTCTGGGGTGACCTCGGCGTACATACCTCCTTCGAAGCCGCTCGGTTTTTAGGTGCGAACCCCGTACGGGTCGACGTGGCCAAGAAGACATCGTGTGACGTCTGCGGCGACGAGATATACCTCGAGCCCGAGGAGACAGAGGGGCACCGCGGGGGCTCTGTGGGCAAGATAGGCGTGACTCACTATGAGGACGGCAGACCGAAGCACGTCTGCCGGGAGCATCTGTCCTTCTAACCGGCGCGCGCTCTCGCGGTCAGTGTAGCTCGCCGACGAGTCGCTGGCCGTCGACCCTCCATCCGACGGGCCTGTCTCCGGTGAGACCGAGGACGTCGCCGGCGCCTTCGGGCAGGGTGACGCAGAGCATGTCGGTTCCAGTGCCTATGTTGTCGACCTCGGCGGCGTTCGACGTGTACTCGACGTGGCGTGGCGTGACGACGACGTAGAGCTCGCCGTCGTGGGGTTCCAGGTAGACGCTCGCGGCTTCGCCCTCGTGGAGACCGACTTCGTTGACCTGGCGGCCTGGTAGCATTACGCGGTGGGCTCCGTCGATGTTGTCTTCGACGACGCTCGTCCTGACTTCTTCGTCGCCTTCGACCGATAGGTCGTCGATTCGGGCGGCTTCGCCCACGAGCCTGGCTTTCTCCATCCTCCACGACAGGTCTCTCTCGTCGAGGTCTATCGCACCCGCGAGTTGTTCGGGCAGGAGTGCGTCGCCTCCTGGCGTTATGATGCCGGGGTAGTCGCTGTCGCGAGTGTTCCGGGGGTCTATGTAGACGTTTATCGAGTCGCCGTCGACCTCGACGTCCACTCCGACGTACTTCTTGGAGTCGATGCTGAGGCTGTCCTTCAGGTGGCGTGAGGTCTCGGTGCGGTAGCCGTCTTCCTCGACCTTCTTTATCTCCTCCATCTTCTGTTTGAGCGCCTGTGTGGCCCCGCCGCCTGCGCCGTGCTCTATGCGTTCGCGTTCTCCGTTTTCGAGTCGGCTGCCGAACCTCTTGGTCTTCGGGAGCATGTAGACGTCGTCCATCACCATGTGTTCGGCGAGTCCGGCTCTTTCGGCGGCGACCCTGTGGCTGAGCACGACGGCCTTGGTTTCGACGCTGTCGTAGTCGAGTCTGTCGGCGAGCGACGCCATCACGCTCTTGGCTCCTCCGACGGCGAGGACGTCGTCGTCCTCGTGTATCTGGTAGATGAAAGACGGTGTTCCCTCTCCCTTGGCCTGGGCGGCTTGGTCGACTTCTTCGACCGCCTGTTCGTCGACCATGGGTCTCACCATGTGGCTGACCTCCTGGAACTTCTTGACGGTCTCGTCGACTTCTTCCCGTGTGAGTTCGACTCTGCCCGCGACGTAGTCTATCACGTCGTCGTCGGAGGGCATGACTACGCCGTCCTTCGTCTCCCGGGTCGTGTCTCCGGATAGCTTCTCCTTTACCTTGTCGAACATCGGTTGCCTCTCCACGCCGCCCGCGTATCAGACGTGATAACGGGCCCTGCCCGTGGCTTCGCCGTCAATAGACTCCGGCGGAGTAAAACCGTTTCGCCGTCCGTTCGCCGAGCCGTCTCGGTGGTTGCCGACGTGTGGGCCACGTCGTATGTCGTGTGTCGGTGGTCGTAGAGGTGACGTGTCTGGCACACGCCGTGCCCCGGTATGGGGTATTATCAGGGCTGATAATATTTCCGACAGAGTTAAGTGGAGGCACCAAGCACAGTCATACCGAGGACGTGACCCCAACCACGTCCGTAGGTAATAGGTCGTCGCAAACGTGACGAGCTAGCCACTCCCCAGCGATTTCCCTCTTGCTGCCAACCAAGACACAGCCACCGCTACGTCCGAAGAAACCAACCGACGCTAAAGCTCCCACCACGACAGCACGGGCTCCCGCGCCGCACGCACCTGATCGACACGACGCGACGACGTCCGACGAGGCGCATCACCCAGCTCATCCTCAGACATCGCCGCGACGGCATCGAAAGCCTCCGCGACGGCGTCGAGACTCGCACGGCTCTCCGACTCCGTCGGCTCCGTCATCAACGCCTCGTCGACTATCTCCGGCCACTTCGTCGTAGGCGGATGTACACCGAAGTCCAGAAGGCCCCTGGCGAACTCCAGGGCGTCGCCGTCCGCCGACGCCACGAACTCGTGGTGGAACGGCGCGAACGGGACGTCGAGGTCGATAGACTCCGCCAGGTAGTTGGCGTTCAACACAGCGGCTTCCGACGCCGCCCTAAGGCCCGCGTCACCCAGACGGACGACGTAGGCGTAAGCCTTCACGAGAGCGAGCCAGTTACCGTGGAAGCCATGCACCCTACCGATAGAACGCTCGGGCTCGTAGAACTCGAAACCACCGTCGCTCTCGCGCACGTGAGGCGAAGGCAGGTAGTCCACGAGGTCACCGCACGCGCCAACCGGTCCAGCGCCCGGGCCGCCACCACCGTGAGGAGTCGCGAACGTCTTGTGGAGGTTGAAGTGCATGACGTCGAAGCCCATGTCGCCCGGACGAGCCCGGCCGAGCAAGGCGTTGAGGTTGGCGCCGTCGTAGTACATCAAACCGCCGGCGTCGTGCACGACGTCGGCGACGTCCCCGACATCGCGCTCGAACACACCCAGGGTGTTCGGGTTCGTCACCATGAACAACGCCGTCTCGTCACCCACCGCCTGCTCGAGCGCGTCGAGGTCGACGCATCCGTCGTCGTCGCTCGGCACACGGACGACGTCGAAGCCAGCCATCGCCGCCGACGCGAAGTTGGTGCCGTGCGCCGTGTCCGGCACCACTATCTCGCCCCGGCTCTCACCGCGATCACGGTGGAACGCACGCGTCATCAGGATGCCCGTGAACTCACCGGCCGCGCCAGCAGGCGGCTGGAGCGAGACGGCGTCGACGCCGCCGACCACGGCGAGCCGCCTCTGCAGTCGATACATCAGCTCGAGACACCCCTGAGCCGAGCTCTCGCGAGACGGATGTACGGCGGCATCCCGCGCCGCCGCGACGTCCTCCGTGAACTTCGGGTTGTACTTCATCGTACACGAGCCGAGCGGGTACGGCCCGCTGTCGACGCCGTAGTTCATCTGCGACAGCCTCGTGTAGTGGCGCGCCAGCTCGGGCTCCGACACGTCCGGCAGAGCGAGCGAGTCACGCGTGAGTCCGTCGGGCAACGAAGACTCGACCTCGACCTCCGTTAGACCCTTCTCCGACAGCAGCGGCTCGAAGACGTCCTCCGAGTGCCACCGCGCCTGGTCGTACCTCAAGCCACCACCTCCCAGCACGCCCGCTTCATCCCACGACCTCCTCGAGCGCACCGACGAGACCGACGACGTCGTGCTCCACCGTCTCCGTCACGCAGACACGCAGGCGGCCGTCCGCGACGCCGACGGCGTAGCCGCGTTCGAGCAACGCGTCACGGACTCCCGAAGCGCCGTCGACCTCGGCCTCGAACTCCCTGAAGTGATGGCGGTCGAACGCCGGCGCCGAGACGCCGTCTACGTCGTCGAACTCCTCCGCCGTCCGACGAGGTAGCTCGACGCACCGCTCCGCGAGATCCAGCAGGCCGTCGGGACCGAGCCAGGCGACGTGCATCGCGGTACGCAGCGCCATCCAGGCCTGGTTCGTGCAGATGTTCGACGTCGCGCGCTCGCGTCGGATGTGCTGCTCCCTCGTCTGCAACGTCAACGTGTACGCCCGGCGGCCGTCGGCGTCCTCCGACGCGCCGACGAGGTGACCGGGAGTCTGCCTCAGGTGGTCTTCGGACACCGCGAACAAGCCACAGCCCATGCCGTACGCCGTCCCGGCGCCGAGCGCGGAGGCGTCGCCCACGACGACGTCGGCGCCGTAGTCGCCGGGCGCCTCGAGCACCGACAGAGCCACGGGGTCCGAGCCCACGCAGAACAGCGCGCCGACGTCGCGGGCCACCTCGCCTACCTCGGGAAGCCGTTCTTCGAGAGCGCCGTGCGAGTTCGGCGACTCGACGTAGACGAAGACGACGTCTTCGTCGACGACCCCCGCGAGCCCTTCGACGTCGACGTTGCCGTCGTCCATCGGATACGTCTCGACCGACAGACCGGCGCCCACGCAGTAGTTCTCGAGCACCGAGAGCCGCCCGGGATACAGCGACTCGGGCACGAGCACTCGGTCGCCGTCCGCCACCCGCGCGGCTAGCAGCGCGGCCTCGCCCAGCGCCGAAGCCGCGTCGTAGACCGAGGCGTTGGCGACCTCCAGCCCCGTTAGCTCGACGAGCATCGACTGGTACTCGAACAGAGCCTGAAGAGAGCCCTGCGACACCTCCGGCTGGTACTGGGTGTACGACGTCAGGAACTCCGACCGGCCGGCGAGGTCGTCTACGAACGCCGGCACGTAGTGAGAGTAGTGTCCGGAGCCGAGGAACTCGACGACGTCGTCGTTCTTCCCGAGTACGTCGCCGACGTGTTCGACGGCCTCGGCCTCCGACATCGGCTCGCCAGCGACCCGGCCGTCGAACTCGTGTTCCCGGGGCACGTCGAACAGTTCGTCGACGGAGCCGACTCCCACCGCCGCGAGCATCTCCTCGACGTCTTCGGGCGAGTGCGGCACGTAGGGGTTGTCCCACGCCGTCAATCCAGGCCCTCCACGTACTCGTCCGCCGACATCAGGCCGTCGACCGAGTCGAAGTCGACCTCTATCAGCCAGCCGTCGCCGTAGACGTCTTCGTTCACGGTCTCCGGTCGCTCGACGACGTCTTGGTTGACGTCGCGTACGACTCCGTCGACCGGCGAGTAGATGTCCGACACCGCCTTGATGCTCTCAATCACGCCGAACGCCTCGCCCGCGACGACGTCGTCGCCCTCAGCCGGAAGCTCGACGTAGACGACGTCTCCGAGTTCGTCTTGTGCGTAGTCGGAGACTCCGACTCGTCCGGAGTCCGGGTCTATCCACTCGTGGCTTTCCGTGTAAACCAGGTCGTCTGGGTGTTCCAAGCTCATGGTTGTCTCACCTGTCTACGAACGGCGGCCGGGTCACGGCGGCCTCGCGGCGTTCGCCGCGCACGACGACGTCGACGGAGTCGCCGGGCTCGACGTCGCGGTCGAGGTAGGCGAGCGCCACGCCGACGTCGAGACAAGGGCTCACCGTGCCGCTCGTCACCCTGCCTACCTCGCCGCCGTCGACCTCGACGGCGTAGCCGTGACGCGGCACCCCGCGTTCCTCCATCAAGAGACCACGGAGGCGTTGGTCGGGCTCCGTGCGCTCGACGAGCGCGTCCCGTCCGACGAAGTCGCCGTCGAGGTCGACCACGAACTCGACTCCGGCTTCGAAAGGAGTCCGTCTCTCGGTCTCGACGTCGAACTCGTTGCCCGCGAGAAGGTAGCCCATCTCGAGCCTCAGGGTGTCGCGGGCACCGAGGCCGCACGGCGTCGCGTCGGTCGAACGCCACACCGCCTCGACGTCGTCGACGTCGACGACGACCTCGAAGCCGTCCTCGCCCGTGTAGCCCGTGCGCGAGACCGTGCCGGAGTCGACGTCCGCGGCCTCGAACCTCGACAGCGCGTCTACGACGTCGACGGCGACGTCGAGGGCGTCGGCCGTCACCTCGGGCGAACGAGGACCCTGTATCGCTAACATCGCCGTATCCTCCGTCTCGTTGACGACGTCGGCGTCGAATCCGTGTTCGCCCGCGTGCCGACGCCATCGCTCCGCCATAGCGCCGTCGTTGCCGGCGTTGGGCACGAACAGAACCTCGTCGTCCTCGAACCTGTAGACCAGGACGTCGTCGACGATGCAGCCCTTGCGGTCGAGCACGAGCGAGTACTGGGCTTCGCCAACGTCGAGACCCTCTACGTCGTTCGACGTCAGGCGGTCGGTGAGTTCGACGGCGTCGTCGCCCGAGACGCGTATCCGTCCCATGTGGCTTACGTCGAACACGCCGACATCCTGTCTCACCGCGATGTGCTCGTCGGCCGTCGAGCCGTACCGCACGGGCATCGTCCATCCGCCGAACTCCGTGGTACGAGCGCCTAGCTCGGCGTGTACCTCGTGGAGCGGCGGACGTCTCGCCATGCCACAGCCTATCGCGCGCCGGATTAATCAGTTTCCATGTAGCCGCCGACCACGTAGCCGCCGAACGAGATATGGCGGGGGAAAACCACGTGTCGAACGTGAGAGTAGGCTTCGTCGTCAACCCCATCGCCGGCATGGGCGGCCGCGTCGGACTCAAGGACACCGACGGCGCCGTCGAGCAAGCGCTCGAACGGGGCGCCGAACCCCGCGCCGGAGAGCGAGCGAAGCGTGCGCTCGAAGCTATGGGAGACGTAGAGCTTCTGACGGCGGCTGGTCGGATGGGAGCCGACGCCGCCCGCGCCGCAGACGTCGACCACGAGGTTGTCTACACGCCCGCAGCGGGGGCGGACGCCGGGGTAGGCGAGACGACCGCCGACGACACCCGGGAGGCCGTCGAGCGCATCATGGAACGCGACGTCGACGTAGTCGTCTTCGTCGGCGGCGACGGCACCGCGCTCGACGTCGCCCGCGCGCTCGCCTCCGCCGACGTGCCGGCGCTCGGCGTGCCCGCTGGCGTCAAGGTCTACAGCGCCGTCTTCGCGACGTCGCCCGAGGCCGCCGGCAGGACGGCGACCTCGTTCACCTCGACCGAGAGACGCGAGGTCGTCGACGCCGACGTCGAGGCATACGACCCCGAACCCCGCGTCCGCGGCCTGCTCCGCGTGCCCGTTTCGAGCGAACTCCAGCCGCGGAAGACACGCGTAGAGGGCGACGTCGAGGGCGCAGTACGTGGCTTCGTCGAAGAAGTCGAGGACGACGTCACCTACGTTCTCGGACCCGGGGGAACGCTCCACGACGTCAAACGCGCGCTCGGCTTCGAGGGAACGCCGCTCGGCGTCGACGTCTACCGCGACGGCCGACCGGTCGTCGTCGACGCAGCAGCCGAAGACGTACGCGAGGCGCTCGGCGACCGCAACGCCGTCGTCGTGTCACCGCTCGGCAGACAGGGCTTCGTGCTCGGCAGAGGCAACCAGCAGATCACGCCCGACGTCGTCCGTCGCTCGGAGCTCGTCGTGCTGTCGTCGCCCGAGAAGCTCTCGGAGCTAGACGTCCTCCGCGTCGACACCGGCGACCCCGCGCTCGACGAAGAACTCCGGGGCTGGCTCCGCGTGCGCGTCGGACGTCACGAGCACAGGCTCGTCGAAGTCGAGTGACCCGGATTCCGCAGGCAGACGTAAGACCTCCGTGCGAAACCCTTTGACGGAGGCCGTCGAACGACCGACATGGCGAGCGCCGACAAGCCCCCGTGGCTCCGCACTACGTGGAGAGCCGAGCGCGACGAGTTCGAGCACGTCCGCGACGCCCTCCGAAGCCGGGGGCTCGTCACCGTCTGTGAGGAAGCCTCGTGTCCAAACGTCGACGAGTGCTGGAGCGACGAGGGCACGGCTACGTTCATGCTCATGGGCGACACGTGCACCCGTTCGTGCGGCTTCTGCGACGTCGCGACGGGCGCCGGAGAACGCCTCGACCCGCTGGAGCCCGCGCGCGTCGCCGGCGCAGTAGCCGAGATAGGTCTCGACCACGTCGTGCT
>JBKGYY010000054.1:0-9503 GCA_046545855.1 Halobacteriales archaeon
ACTCTCCCGAGCGGTCGCAGGCCACCGTCGGCATAAGAGGCATGACGTGCGCCACCTGCGCCGAGACGAACGCCGACGCCATACGCGACGTCGACGGCGTGCTCTCCGTCGACGTCAACTTCGCCATCGACGAAGCCAACGTCGAGTTCAACCCCGGTGACGCGTCTCTGTCCGAACTCTACGACGCCGTGGAGGACGCTGGCTACGAACCCGAACGCGACACCGGCGATGGAGAGCTGACGGAGGAACGGGAGTCCGCGGTCGAACGGGAGCTCGCTCACAAACGCCGATGGGTCGTGATCGGAGGGTTGCTGGCGGCGCCGTTCTCGCTCGTCATGGCCGAAATGTTCAATCCGGGCTTCCTCCCCGACGCAGTCTTGGGCGTCGACGTAGGCTGGATGGAGTTCGCTCTAGCGACGGCTCTGATGGCGACGCTCGGACGTCACTTCCTCGCAGGCGCCTACCGGGCCGCGGTCAACAACCACGAAGCCAACATGGACACGCTAGTCGCCGTCGGCGCGTCGACCGGATACCTCTACAGCACGGCGGTCCAGCTAGACGTCGTCGTAGGTGGCCTGTACTTCGAAGCAGTCGCCGTGATACTCTGGTTCATCTACCTCGGCGGATGGCTCGAAGCCCGGTCCAAAGCCCGTGCCGGCAGGGCGTTACGCGAGCTACTCGAGATGCAGGCGGAGGAGGCGACCGTCGTCGTCGACGGCGAGGAGGTCGTCGTGTCTCTCGACGAAGTCGGACGAGGCGACTTGATGATGGTGCGGCCGGGCGAGAGGGTTCCGACCGACGGAGTCGTGGTCGACGGCAACAGCGCAGTAGACGAATCCATGGTGACGGGCGAGAGCGTCCCCGTCGAGAAGACCGAGGGCGACGAGGTCATCGGCTCGACCGTCAACGAACAAGGGGTGCTCTACGTAGAGGCCACGAAGGTAGGCGAGGAGACCGCGATACAGCAGATAGTAGAGCGCGTCAAACAGGCGCAGAGAAGGCAGCCCGACGTACAGCGCGTCGTGGACCGAGTGAGCGGAGTCTTCGTTCCCGCGGTCATCGTGAACGCCGTCTTCTGGGCCGTCGTCTGGTACGCAGAGCCCTCGGCCTTCTACGGAGTCTCGACGTGGCTCGGCGGACTGATACCCGTGCTCGAACCCGTCGGAGGCGGCCCCGTGGGAACGGCGGCCGGCGGTGTATCGCCCTTCGAGTTCTCGATAGTCGTGCTCGCGAGCGCGATACTCATAGCGTGTCCCTGCGCCCTCGGTCTCGCGACACCGATGGCGACGATGGTCGGTTCGACGTTGAGCGCCAGGAACGCCGTGCTCTACGCCGGCGCCGACGTGCTCGAGCGCGCCCGCGATGTCGACACCGTGGTGTTCGACAAGACCGGGACGTTGACCCGGGGAGAGATGACGGTCACCGACGTCGAACCCGTCGGCGGACGACGACGCGCGGACGGAGGCGTCTCCCGAGCCGAAGCCACGGACGAAGACTACGTGCTGCGGATGTCTGCGGCCGCTGAGACGGCGTCCGAACACCCTCTCGGCCGCGCCGTCGTCGAAGCAGCCCGCGAAAGCGGTCTCGATGTCCCCGGGGCGACCGAGTTCGAGAGCGTGCCCGGCCGAGGCGTGCGAGCCGTCGTCGGGGAGAGCGAGGTCCAAGTCGGCAACCGGAGGCTGATGGAAGACGCCGGCGTAGACGTCTCTGAAGCCGAGGCAGCCGTCGAACGTCTCGAGACCGAGGGCAAGACCGCGGTCTACGTAGCCGTCGACGGTGCTCTCGCCGGCGTCGTAGCCGAGTCCGACGTCCTCCGTGACTCGGCTTTCGCCGCCGTAGACGAACTCCGCCGCCGTGGTCTGGACGTCCGGCTGCTGACGGGAGACAACCGCCGCACTGCGTACGCCGTAGCCCGCGAGCTAGGTCTCGACGACGACTCCGTCGACGCCGAGGTTCTCCCCGACGACAAAGCCGACGCCGTCGACCGGCTCCAGGACGGAGGTCGGAAGGTGATGATGGTGGGTGACGGAGTCAACGACGCCCCCGCACTCACGACGGCGCACGTAGGCGTCGCCATCGGCAGCGGCACCGACGTCGCGCTCGAGAGCGCAGACGTCACGTTGATGCGCGACGACCCCCTCGACGTCGTCAAAGCCCTGAGGATAGCCACCGCCACTATGCAGAAGGTGCGTCAGAACCTCTTCTGGGCGTTCGCCTACAACGCAACCCTGATACCCGTTGCGTCTCTCGGCCTCCTCAACCCGGCTCTCGCCGGAGTCGCGATGGCCTTCTCTAGCGTCAGCGTCGTCTCCAACAGCCTTTCGTTCATGCGTTGGAATCCCGACGAAGACTACTCCTTCCTGCCGTTCAGGCTCCTCCGGCGTTAGCTCTCTTTCGACACGACGACGTCGTCCGGTAGCTCGGGCGAGGGTTTCCTCCCGAGCGTCAGAAGGCGCTCCGTCAGAGTCAGCTCCTGTGGCGCGGGACTCGGTTTGTCGACCTCGACGAACTCGACCGACAGGCCGTCGGCGTGGGGCGAAAGCCTCACGGCCGCCATCTCGTACGAGGGGTAGTAGACCGGCGGCAGCCTGCCTGCGACGACGTCGCGTCGGTGGAGGCGTTTGAGCCACGTGCCGGAGTTAACGAGCAATCCGCCGTCAACGTCGTCGACCTTCGGCCTGTGAGTGTGCCCGAAACAGAAGACGTCGACGTCTTCGCTCTCGAACAGCTCTCTCGCGTACTCCTCGTACGGCTCCGTGGGGTCGACCGTGAGCGGGTCCTCGAACAGCCCGAAACGCTCGACCGTACGGCGTATGTCGCGCACTATGAGCGCGACGGGAACGAACGCGAGCGTGAGCAACGCGACGACCACGAGGTTGACGTACAACAGCAGGTAAGCCGTCTCCCCGACCCGGCCGAAGAAACCGAAAGCGCCCTCGACGAACTCCGCGGGAAGCGACCAGACTCCCGCGACGTCGAGACCGGAGAGCACCACGAGCACGAGGCTGACGTTGAACAGAAGCAAGAACGGGATGAAGGCGTACCGGAGCAACGGATGCATCTCGACGTAGAAGTACTTCGACGCCAGCCACGAAGGCATCCGCTGAGTCGGAGTCACAGCCTGGACGTCCGCGAGCCAGTCGTATCTGCCGTGTTCCGACAGCCTGCCGGCCTTGCTCGTTACGCGGGTGTTGTAGTAGTAGCCGAGAGGAGTGACGTACCGGTTGCCCCAGTCGACTATCTCGTTGTTCGGGTCCTGCTGGCAGCCGTGCTCCAACCATACGTCGACGCCACCTATCTCGCGACGCGTCGCCGGACCGACGTCGACGTCCAAGCCGAACTCCGACAGACGCTCACGTACCTCGGGGTAGGCCGCAAGATCGTGGTCGTGGTTGCCGGGCAGGAACGTGACATCGACCTCGCTCGCCGTCCGCTCGAGCTCCTCGAACACCTCGGGGTAGGACTCCACGATAGCGTCCATGGCTTCGACTCCGTCGACCTCCGTCATCTCCCAGAGACCGAAGGCGTCGCCGTTCACCACGATTTCGTCGACGTCCTCTCTGCGGACGCGACGCAGGAACTCGAGTAGCTCGGGCACGAACTCGGAGTCGCCGAGCTTCTCGTCGCCGCCGAGATGGAGGTCGCTGACGACGTACGTCACGCCCGTCGAAGCAGGCTCGGACTCGCTCAACTTACCGTGGAGACGCAGTCGGGCTTCAAGAAAGCCCCTGCTTCGACCCGGTTTCGTCCGAGACACCACGGCGTTCGCGCATCCGGCTGCCGTCGAGCACACCCCGCCACTCGTCTCGGACGGGGCCGTAAGCCTCCCTCACGGCCCAGACGACGAGGAGCGCGAGACCGAAAGCCTCCGGCAACAGCAAGCCCGGGGCTTCAAGCAACGGACCGTCGTATCCCCGGAACCACGTCACACCCCAGACGAGCCAGCCGGCCTGGTGGACGCCGCCGAAAGCCATCGTGACGACGCCGTGCCGGACGTCGCCCGCGAGTGCGTTGCCCCCGCCGTAGACGTAGAACGCCGCGGTGACGAGACCGAAGAACGACAGACCGAGCGCGAGATGAGCCTCGTACATGTCCAGCGACACGAAACCCAGGAGCCACATAGAGAACACCCCGACCCAGATCATCGCGACGCCGAGCTTCTCTACGGCGTTACGCGCAGCGAACGCGAGCACGAGTCCGAACGGGAACGCCGCGACGCCCGTGAGAACGACGGAGGCGGCGAACACCAGCGACGCCGGGCCTTCGGCGACGCCGAGATGCGATAGACCGTGCTCCAGCGGCTCGAAACCCGGCGCGAGAAACGCGGCTACGGAGACGCCGACGACGCCGACGACTGGGGCGAGCAACGCCGAACTCAACATGAAGCCACCCGGAAGCCTGGGTTTCATGGTTTCGGGGATTTCCGTAGGCGCAACTTATAAAGCTATCACCTCTCGGGGCGAGGGAGACACAAGAAGACCGATTAAACGGCGTAGTTAGCCAAGGGCCGGATTTGAACCGGCGGTCCGCGGCTCTGCAGGCCGCTGCATTCGGCCGGACTCTGCCACCTTGGCGCGTCTTTCCGTAGGACGTCCCCGGATATTAAGTCTGGCTTTGGAGTCGTCTGCGTATTCCGTGCTCCGTCGTCACTCTCCCGGCCCTAAGTCTCGCGCCCGTCCTCGGGGCCGCCAGACTTGGGTTTCGATACCGCTCTACGGCGTCGAGCTAAGCGTCGCAGTCTTGCGTTACGTAGTTTGAAGTGGCTGGGCTCTCTAGCCCACTCGCTATGACCGGGCGAGCACCGGAGGTGAGGTAGTTGGCTCTCGCGCTCCGCGGTAATGTTGACTCCCGTATCACGGTGAACTACCGCGTCGATGTCGACGAGCTAGAGAGCGTTCTACCTGACGCGCTCGTCGCTCGCGAGGTAGACGATGGAGTCGGAGTCGGCGGCGTCTGCCTCGGCGTCGTCCGCGGCGCCCGACCGGGAGGCGTGCCGCGGTTGCTCGGTGTCGACGCGGAGAGCGCTTTGCACCGCGTCGCCGTCGAGTGGGACGGCGGGAAGGGGTGCTACGTCGTCCGCCGGGACGTCGACTCGACGTTGGGTGCTATCGCCGGGCGTGCGTTGCTCCCGGGCGCGCTTGGCCGCGCGAGGACGACGGTGGACGTCGACGGAGAACGGTTCTACGCCCGCGTCGACTGCGACACGGAGTTCGTGCGTCTCGACGCCCGCGAGGCCGACGGCCTTCCGGGTGACTCGGTCTTCGGCTCCCCGGGAGACGTGCTGGAGTATTACGGCGAGACGGAGGTCGCTTACGCAGGGAGACCGCGTACTTTCGAGCGCAGCATCTGTTCGATAGAGGGTGGTGAGGTAGCGGCGCTCGACCCGGATCTCGCGCGGTCGAGCTTCTTCGAGGGCCTCGGCGGGGAGTTCGACTCCGCTGTCGTGACGCGCGACGCCCGTCAGGAGATACGCAGGGGTCTCGGCGTGGTCGGCGGGCGGCGGTAGGACGCCGCTTACCTCTAACGCTCGCGGTCTATCGCGTCGACGCATCTCGTGACGACTTCGTCTGCCGGCCGCGCCGCGTCGACGACCTCGACTCTCCCGGGCTCTCTCCGTGCTATCTCGAGGTAGTTCTCGCGGACGCGTTCGAGGTGGTCTCGGTCCTCGTACTTCATGCGGTCGTCGAGTCTGGAGAGCGCGAGGTCGACGTCGACGTCGAGCAACAGGGTCAGGTCGGGCGCTCGAGTCCAGGGTTCGTGTACCGTCCGCAGGTAGTCTAGAGGTTCGTCGACGACGTCGGCGAGGGTCACCGACTGGTAGGCGTACCGGCTGTCGGTGTACCGGTCGGATACCACGAGTTCGTCTTCCTCCAAGCTCGGTTCGACGACTTCCGCCAGGTGCTGTGCGTGGTCGGAAACGAACAGGAAGAGGTCGGCGAGCGGGTGGCTGTCTTCGCTCGATAGCGAACGGCGGACGGCGTCGCCCCGCCAGGTGTCCGTGGGCTCTCTCGTGTAGACGGCGTCGGGGTAGTGGGCTCGAAGGCCGTCGAGGACGGTGGACTTGCCGGCGCCGTCGACTCCCTCGAGCGTCACGAGCATGGCTATGGCTTCCCGGCGTGGTATTCGTAGTTTGTGGTTGACGTCGGGCAAGAGAGGCGCGGATGCGTCCAGTTATTCCCCCTCTATCCATACTCTTTTGGGGCGTATGACGTATCCCTTCGCTGGATGTATTATTATAGGCGGTACATCTTTAGACGCGCGTACTCTACCTCAAGGTAGACGCCGGACGGCGTCACGAGGTGACGCAAATGACACAGAACCCATCCAACAGGCCGCCCACCCGAGACCCGCTCGACTGGCTCGTCGTAGTAGGCGACGACCTAAAGCTACCGCTGTTGCAGAACGCCGACAGCCTTGAGGAAGAGACCGCGAGTAGAACTCAGGCCGTCTTCGACAGACTCGAGACCGAGCTAGAGCGACGAGGCTACGAGGCCACGCGCGAGAACTTGATCGGCCGGGGCCTCGAACTCGATGTCGCGGACGACGTGCTACACGAGGTGATAGCCGAACGCCTGGCGAACGCCGACGTAGAACTCAAGCGACGTGACCTGATCGACGGCTTACCCGAGAGACGCGAGGGCGTCGGCGAGGCCTAGGCGTCTAGCCAGTCTTCCAGTCACCTATCCCCCGGGGGTCCAGGTGGACGTGGACGTCTCCGACCCGGTCGACGTCCCTCACGCTCTCGGCGACCTCGCTCTCTATGTCGTGCGCCTCCGCGAGAGAGTGATGGTCCTCTATCTCGACGTGCATCTCGACCTCGAGAGACGCGCCGTCGTAGAACGCCTTGAAGTCGTGGACGCCGTGGACGTCTGGATGGGACAGCACGACGTCGACTATCTCGTCCTGTTTCTCCTGCGACGCGGCGCGGCCGACGAGGTAGCCGACGTTCTCTCTTCCCACCGTCAAACCCTGGTGGACGACGATGATCGACACCAGTCCGCCGGCGAACGGGTCGAGCAACGGGTAACCGAGACCGAGGCCGAACACACCGATGGCCGCCGCCCCAGACGTGTAGATGTCGTTCAAGCAGTCTTTCGCGAGCGCACGGAGCGCCGGCGAGTCAACCCGGCGGTCGACGCGGACGGTGTAGACGTAGACCGAGGCCATCGACACGACTGCGAAGCCGAGCGCGGCGACGAGCACTGGGCTGAACACGACTTCGGGTTCGGAGACGACGCCCAGCGCGGACTCGTACAGCAGGTAGACTCCGAGCAAAGCTATCGAGGCCCCGACGAAGAGCGCCGTAAGAGGTTCGAGCCGCTCGTGGCCGTGCGGGTGGCTCTCGTCCGCCTCCTCGTACGCTCGGCCACCCCAGACGAGCACTACGGCGCTCGCCGCGAGGTCGGCGACGCTATGGCTGGCGTCCGCGAGGAGTGCGACGCTGCCGAACGCGAGGCCAGCGCCTCCTTCGACGGCTATCTTCAGTGCGTTCCCGGCGACGTTCACCCAGGCCGCGCGGTCGAACGCCCTCCGGAGGTCCTCTTCACCCACCGCGTGCTCACCGACGTGTCGGCGGTTTATTGCGTTAACGGCGGGACGTGGTCGCGGGGGCGAGCTAAAGCTCTGCGACGTGGAGCGTATCGTGGACGCTTCCACCGGCATCTAGCGTGCTCTGCTTGAGCTTAACGTGCTCCACCGTGAACTCCCCGAGGTCTAGATCCCGGTGGCGTTCGACGAACTCGCGAACCTCGCTCTTGCCTCGCCCGCTCGTCATCCGGCCGACGGTGAGGTGGGGCTCGAACGGGTGCTCGCGGGAGTCCGCGAGGCCTCTTCCGACGGTCTTGTCCTCGAGGCGTTCGGCTAGCTCCCGCAGCCTGCCCGTCGAGTCGTGCACGCCTATCCAGACCACCCTGATGTACTCGGGCGATGGGAACACACCGGAGCCCTCGAGCCGCAGCGAGAACGGCTCGAAGCCCTCGACGGCGTCGTCGACGGCGTCCTTCACCTCGTCGACCTCGTACTCTTCGACGAGACCCACGAACTTCAACGTCAGATGCGCTTGCTCTGGCTTCGGGTACGTTATGTCGGCGTTGGTCGCCCGTAGCTCTGCCTGGACGTCGCGGACCCGTGGCTCGAACTCCGGAGGCGGGTCGACGGAGACGAACAAGCGTGGCATGGCCAGCGTACGTCGACGGGGCTCTAAACCCTCACGGTCGTTCGCGGGGTTGCGTTCGATTCGACCGAGTTATATGGCGAGGTGGGGTATCTCCGGCGATGAACGACTACGTCATCGTCGGCGACGGCATAGCCGGCGCGACGGCGGCGGAGACACTGTACGAGGAGGACGAAGACGCCGAAGTCACCGTGATAACCGAGGAGCCCGAGCCTCTCTACAACCGCATCAACATCAAGGAGTACGCGAAAGGCAAGATGCCGGAGGAGTTCATATCGATGCACGACGTCGACTGGTACGACGAACGCGACGTCGACTTACGTCTCAACACCCACGTCTGGCGCGTCAACCCCGACGACGAAGTCGTCGTCCTCCACGACGGCGAGGAGATACCCTACGACGCCGTGCTCGTCGCCACCGGAGGCACGCCCCGCGATGTCCCGGTACCTCACGGCGACGCCGACGGCGTACACAGCTTCTGGACGTTCGTCGACTCCCGCCGCATACGGAAGGACTGCGAGGACGCCGAGGACGGGATAGTCGTCGGCGCCGGCTTGCTAGGCATCGACTACGCATACGCTCTCGCGGAGAACGACGTCCGCGGCCGCTACCTAATGCGCGGCGACCGATGGTGGAGGTACGGTCTCGACGAAGAAGGAGCCGAGATAATCCACGACGAACTCCGGAGCGTCGGAGTCGAACCCGTCTTCGGAGAAGGCGTCGACAGGTTCGAGGTAGACAGACTCGGTCGCGTGGAGTCGTGCGTCGGGACGTCGGGCGAGGTCTACCCCGCTGACGTCGCGGGAGTCTGCATCGGCCTCGACCTCAACGTCGACCTGCTCGACGACACCGAGGCCGAGACGCGTGAGGGCGTCGTCGTGGACGAGTACCTGCGGACCGACGAAGACGGCGTCTACGCCGCGGGAGACGTCGCGGAGTTCTACGACGTATTGCTCGACGACTACAACGTCAACGGCTCGTGGGACAGCGCGAAGCTCCAGGGCGAGGTAGCCGCGCGCAACATGATAGCCGAGCAACGAGACGACGAACCCGAGGAGTTCTCTATCGTGCCGAAGTACTCGGTGTCTCACTTCTCGATGCCGTTCATCTCGCTCGGAAGTCCGACGGAGGCCGACGACTACGTCTCGAGGAGGTACGGCGACGACGAGTACAGGAGGCTGGCGTTCAAGGACGACCGTCTCGTCGGCGCCGTGCTCGTCGGCAACGTCCGCGTCGTCGGCCAGTTGACGAAGCTGATTCGCGAACGAGAGCCGGTCGTCGACTCGACGGACGCGCTGCTCGAGGAAAAGATAGACCTCGAGGCCGTCGC
>JBKGYY010000055.1:0-9129 GCA_046545855.1 Halobacteriales archaeon
CGCGCGAGTGGATAAACGAGAACCAGGCGAACCGACCGAGCTACAACCAGCTGAAACAGCGCGACGAGGAACACCTCATCGAGGACGTCGGCGAGGAGTTGCGTTCGCTGATGACCTGGGCGGACGACGAGTAAGTCTGTCCCGGACGTCGACGTCCCGCACGACGGCGAAGCCTGTCGCTTAACCCCGTCGAAAACCTAAGTGTAACGAGAGACCACAGAGGACAACGAAATGTCAGAACGCACGCTGTACGACAAGGTCTGGGACCGCCACGCGGTCCGCGAGCTACCGAACGGACAGACACAGCTGTTCGTGGGCTTACACCTGATTCACGAGGTCACGAGCCCGCAGGCCTTCGGCATGCTCGAGGAGAAGGAGATGGAGGTCGCGTACCCCGACAGGACGTACGCTACGACCGACCACATCGTGCCGACGCACGACCTCTCGCGGCCGTTCGGCGACAGCCAGGCCGAGACGATGATGCAGGAGCTGGAGCGCAACGTCGACGAGTACGACATAACGTTCTTCGACCCCGACAGCGGCAAACAGGGCATCGTCCACGTCATAGGCCCCGAGCTAGGTCTCACGCAGCCCGGGATGACGATAGCGTGCGGCGACAGCCACACGTCGACCCACGGCGCCTTCGGCAGCATCGGAGTCGGCATCGGCACGAGCCAGATACGCGACGTCCTCGCGACACAGTGTATAGCGATGGACAAGAAAGACGTCCGGCGTGTCGAGTGGAACGGCGACCTAGAGGACGGCGTCTACGCCAAGGACGTCGTGCTCAAGATAATACAGGAGCTAGGCGTCGAAGGCGGCATCGGCTACGTCTACGAGTACGCCGGCGACACCATCGAGGACCTCGGCATGGAAGGCCGGATGTCGATATGCAACATGTCGATAGAGGGCGGCGCACGCGCCGGCTACGTCAACCCCGACGAAACCACCTTCGAGTGGCTTCGCGGCAGGGAGTACGCGCCCGAGGGCGACGCCTGGGAGCGCGCCGTCGACTACTGGCGTTCGACTGCGAGCGACGACGACGCCGAGTACGACGACGTCGTCGAGTTCGACGCCGACGCCCTCGAACCCATCGTGACCTGGGGCATCAACCCGGGACAGAGCATCGGCGTCTCGGAGACGGTTCCCGACCCCCGGGAGATGGAGTCCGGCGACCGCGCCACCGCGGAACAGGCGCTCGCGCACATGGACCTCGAACCCGGACAGATGATGCAGGGAGTCCCGATAGACGTCGCGTTCCTCGGTAGCTGCACGAACAGCCGGGTCGCGGACCTGAGGGAAGCCGCACGCGTGATAGAACGCCTCGACGGGGACGTCGCGGACGACGTCCGCGCGTTCGTCGTACCGGGTTCCCAGGGCGTCAAACGACGTGCCGAGCAGGAGGGCCTCGACGACGTGTTCGAGAGCGCGGGCTTCGGCTGGCGTGGCGCCGGATGCTCGATGTGCCTCGGAATGAACCCCGATCAACTCGAGGGACGCGAGCTATGTGCGTCGTCGTCCAACAGGAACTTCATCGGCCGCCAGGGAAGCAAGCAAGGCCGCACCGTGCTGATGAGCCCGGCGATGGTCGCCGCCGCCGCCATCGAGGGCGAGGTAGTCGACGTCAGGGAGGTGCTCTGACGGTGGCCGACGTCAACCCCGTAAGACGCGTCGCCGGCACCGCGGTACCGGTCCGCGGCGACGACATCGACACCGACCGCATCGTTCCCGCGAGGTTCCTCAAGGAGGTGACGTTCGACAACATGGGCGAGTACGCGTTCTACGACGCCCGCAGGGACGACGACGGCAGCCTCAACGACCACCCGTTCAACCGGTACGCGGGCGCCAACGTCCTCGTGGTGAACGAGAACTTCGGCTGCGGTTCGAGCCGCGAGCACGCGCCGCAGGCGTTGATGCGCTGGGGAGTCGAGGCCGTCGTCGGCGAGTCGTTCGCCGAGATATTCGCCGGCAACTGCACGTCGCTCGGGATGCCGACCGTGACGCTCGACTCCGAAGACGTCGCGTGGATACAGGACCGCGTCGAGGAAGACCCGGACGTCGCCGTCGAGGTCGACGTCGAAGCCGAGCGCGTCGTCGTCGGCGACAGGGAGTTCGACGCCGACGTCGACGACAGCCAGCGCGAGATGCTGCTCCAGGGCATCTGGGACACCACCGCGCTGATGAAGAGCAACATGGACCTCGTGCAGGAGGTCTACGACAGCCTGCCGTACACGAGCGAGTTCGAGGAGTAGCACGGCGGCCCTCTCCGGAGTTCGACTCCGTGCGTCGTCGCCGGCTGAAGACCCCGGCGTGGACGTCGGTATATGGAGGAAACCCGTTACTCGCCGACCGGTTCCACAGATGTCTTGTGCGTCCGACGCGCCTTCAGACCATGGACGATGCCCGAAGGCAGGAGCTACGTTCCCGGTCGCACGACGTCGACGTCACCGTCTGGGTCGGCAAGCGCGGCGTAGAAGCCGCCGTTGACGAACTCCGCGAGCAACTCGGCGACCGAGAGGTCGTGAAAGCCCGTCTCCACCGGGCGGCGGGCCCGGACGTCGAAGATGCAGCCGAGACGCTCGCGAGCCAAGCCGACGCCGAGATAGTCGACGTACGCGGTCGGACGGCGTTGTTCGCGCGCTGAACTCCGCGCTACAACTCCTTCAGCGCCGCCCTACGGAGCTTCCGCAGGCACTCGGCGGTGAACGCCGCGACGTCTCCGCGTCCCGTGACGAGCTTTGCGTCGACGACGACGTCGCGCGGCGTCGGACTTCCGCCGGCGCCCTCGACCTCGGGTGCGGCGTAGCTCCGGTCCTCGAGCACGCCGGCGGTTGCGGCCGTCCGGACGCCGTCTCCGTACGCGAAAAACAGCAGACCGGAGTCGAGACACCCGCGGAGCGCGCTGCCACCGGCGTCCGAGCAGACGAGCACGGCGTCGTAGTCGCCGGGTTCGAAGTCGTAGTCGACGTCGGGTTCGAGGCGGAGGTCGACGCCCCGGACGTCGTCGTCCGCGGCGACGTCTACGTCGTGGCCTTCGTCCCGGAACCGGAGGTAGGGGTAGCCGACGGCGACGTCGTCGAATTCGTCGGCGACGGGCGTGACGACCTTCATCGACCTCGATTCCGCGGGCCGCCTACAACGGCTTTGTGTTTCCACCTCTGGCTCGATGGCTTGAAACCCCGCGCGCCGCAAACCCCGGTATGCAGACCGAGAAATTAGCCGGCTACCTCGACAGCCTGCTAGACCACGAGGCCTGGCAGGCGCTCGACGCCGCGTACGACGGCCTCCAGGTCGAGAACTCCGGCGAAGTAGAAAAGGTCGCTTTCGCCGTCGACGCCGCCGTCGAGACCGTGGAACGCGCCGTAGAGAGAGACGCCGACGCCCTCGTCGTCCACCACGGCGTAGTCTGGGGCGCTATCGACCGCCTGGCCGGCGTCACCTACGACCGCGTGAAGGCGTTGGTCGAAGCCGACTTAGCGCTCTACGCCTCGCACCTCCCGCTCGACGCACACCCGGAGGTCGGCAACAACGCGCTGTTGCTCGAAGCCGTCGACGCGGAGTCCGTGGGAACGTTCGGCGACGTCGGTGGTCGCGACGTAGGACGGACGGGCGCGCTCGCCGAGCCAACGGAGTTCGACGGCTTCGTCGAACGCGTCGAAGCCGCCGTCGGCCACGGCGCGACGACCCTCGAGTTCGGAGGCGACAGCGTGAAGAAGGTCGCGGCGTTGACGGGTAGCGGCGCCGACTTCCTCGAGGACGTGCCGGACGACGTCGACGTCTTCGTCTCCGGCGAACCCAAGCACAAGGCACACCACGTCTGCCGCGAGCTAGGCTTGAACGCGGTGTTCGCGGGACACTACCACACGGAGACCTACGGCGTCCGCGCGCTGAAGGACGTCGTGAGCGCGGAGTTCGACGTCGAGACCACCTGGATAGACGTCCCGACTACGGTGTAGCTCAGTCCTCCGTGCGGACGGCTTCTGTGCCGACATCACTCTCGACTTGCTCGCCCTCCATCTCGAACTCCGGCCCCGGGTCTCCCCATCGCTCCATCTCGTACCGCATCATGAACATCGGTCCGTGGACTCGTCCGTCGCCGTCCCTCCTGCGGTAGACGGCGACGTAACACGCGACGCCCGCGAACGCGAGACCGAGCGACGGCGGCAGGCTCGACGTCGCGATGTAGACCACGCCGCCGCCGAGAGCGAACGTCGAACCCAGGAGGAGCAAGCCGACGTCGTTCCGCGCGGTTTCGACGGCTTCGACGACGTCGTCCCGGGCTTCCTCGACGTAGAGCCGGTCGCTTCGCGCCCGCGAGTCCCGGCGAACATCCTCGAGATCTAGGTCGAAGCCCTCGCGGTCGACGAAGAACGACGCGAGATGCAGTCGGAAGTCGTACGACGGGTCGAGGCTCGAAGCGAGACCCTGTACACCGGTTATAGAGCGCATACTGAAAAGGAGGTCCTGGTTCATCTGCAGCGGGAACTCGTCGAAGGCCTCGCTGAAGCCCCTGGCGACCTCGCCGAGGTCTATCTCGTCTGTCTCGCCCGCGACGTCGTGGGCGAGCGCGTCGGCCCACCGCGTCATCGCGCGCCACTGCGACCGGGAGCGTATCTCGGTGGCGTCGAGGTCCTCGAGCGCCGCGACGACGACGTCGGAGTCACGGAGACCGAGGCCGACGAGCAGGCGCGCGAAGGCGTCGCGCACGTGCTCCCCGGGCCGTTGAGCCATGCCGTAGTCGTAGACGACGAGCCGGCCGTCGTCGGCGACCGCGAGGTTGCCGTGGTGGGGGTCTGTCTGGAGCACGCCGTAGACGAACGCCATACGGAGGTAGGCTTCGACTACCCGGCGCGAGACCTCGCCGAGGTCGTGTCCCCGTTCGACGAGCTCGCCAGGGTGCTTGAGCTTGACTCCGGGTTCGTAGCTCATGGTTATCACGCGGCTGGTCGAAAGCCCGGGGTAGAGACGCGGTACGACGACCTCGGTGTCGAAGCCGTCGGCCTCGACGCCGCGACGTAGTTCGTCCATCAGCGCGGCCTCGCGCTCGAAGTCGACCTCCCGGCGGAGCGAGTCCTCGACGTCGAGGGCGACGGAGACGAGCGTCCCGGCGTGGGCGCCGTGTCCCGCGAGCCTCATGAGCGCGACTACGCCTCGCACAATCCAACGGAACGCACGGAGGTCGGCGTCGACGGACTCCCGGAGGCCGGGACGCTGGACCTTGACGGCGACCTCCTCGCCGGCGACGCGCGCACGGTGGACCTGCGCGACCGACGCGGCGGAGACTGGCTCGCGCTCGAACTCGTCGAAGACCTCGTCCACCGGCCCGAGCTCGGACTCCAGTACGTCGACGACGTCGGCGCTGGCCTCCGGCTCTACGTCGTCCTGCAGCCTCTGGAGTTCGTCGATGTAGACGGGTGGGACGACGTCGGGCCGCGTCGTCAGGAACTGAGCTATCTTGACGTACGTGGTGCCGAGCGACTCGAAGGCGTCGGCTAACACTCTGGCGCGACGTCTCCGGGGGTCGTCCGCGTCGCGGCCCCCGAACCTCGCGTGGAGAGCGACGACGGCGAAGACCTGAAGCGTGCGGAGCACGCTGAACGCGACGCGTCGGCGCGACGTCTTCATCGGGGTTGACTGGGCGCGCGGCGCCCTAAACCGCTTCCGATGGACGTCGCACGGCGACTCGAGTGTCACCCGGTAGCGCTTCTCTAGGAGCAGTTCGAACACCCAGATTTAAGCGCGTCCACTCTTTCTATCGCCCAAGGATGTCAGACCAAGGGATGGTGAAGAGGACTGCGCCCGAGCCCGTCGACCCACGCGAGGCCGCCAACGTCCTCTACCAGCCGTCCGACGAGAGACTCAGGGAGCTCAGCGCTCACCTCGAGCGAACGACGGAGTTCGGTTCGCCCTCCTACGTAAGCGAAGTCAGGTCGAGGGTGTCCGACAGGACGAAGAACGCCGTAGACCACGACTTCGACGACGAAGACCACGCTCTGCTCCACGAAGCAGCCGACGCCACGGAGAAGGAGGACCTAGTCTGCGTCG
Organism: Halobacteriales archaeon; assembly: GCA_046545855.1. Lineage (GTDB taxonomy): Archaea > Halobacteriota > Halobacteria > Halobacteriales > Halorutilaceae > JAQZDA01. The sequence goes on from JBKGYY010000055.1 coordinate 6,046, forward strand.
ACCTCCGTCTGGGAGACGGCGACTACAGCTACGTCTGCCGGTTCTACGTCGAGGAGGAGCACGCGCGCGTCGCGCTCGCGCTCACACGGCTCTACCCCCGCGCCGAAGACGGCGAACCCGAGTTCACGACGGTCCAGCTACCCGGCCACGCCGAGACCGCCGTCCGGGTGCTGCCGGACGAGGGCTTCAACGCCGTGCTCGGCACCGACTACAGCGGCGAAGCCAAGAAGTCGTTCCTCCGTCTGTTCATGTACCGCGTCAAACGGGCCGGCGGACTCGGCCTACACGCCGGCAGCAAGCGCGTCAGGCTCGACGGCGGCGACCGCGAGGTAGGTCAGCTTTTCCTCGGGCTCTCGGCGACCGGGAAGTCGACGCTAACGGCGCACGACCTCGGGCTCCAGCCGCCCGAAGAAGCCGTCATGCTCCAGGACGACGTCTGCGGCCTCCTGTCCGACGGACGTGTCGTCGGAAGCGAGCCCAACGGCCTCTACCTCAAGACCGACGGACTCGACGCCGACGTACAGCCCGACGTACACGCCGCCGTCACCAGCGAGGACGCCGTGATCGAGAACGTAGCCGTCGACGGCGACGGAACCGTCGACTTCGACGACACCGAGATAACCTCGAACGGAAGGGCCGCGGTGCTCCGCCGCGACCTCGAGAGCGCCGCCGAAGAGATAACCCTCGACGCCGTCGACCAGGTTTTCTTCATAACCCGGAACCCCCTGATGCCCCCGATAGCCCGGCTGACTCCCGAGGAAGCCGCTGCGGCGTTCGTGCTCGGCGAGTCGATCGAGACGAGCGCAGGCGACCCAGAGCGCGCCGGCGAAGCCGTCCGAGTCGTCGGAACCAACCCGTTCATCGTCGGAAGCGAAGGCGACGAAGGCAACAGGTTCCGGAACCTTATCGCCGGCCTCGACGTCGAGTGCTACGTGCTCAACACCGGCGCTGTCGGCGGCCGCGACGTAGGAGTCGACGTGTCGACTGCACTTCTCGAAGCCGTCGCACGCGACGACGTCGAGTGGCGCGAGGGCCCGACTGGCCTCGAGGTTCCCGAGAGCGCGCCGGGCTTCGACGCGGAAGACTACGACGTCGAAGCCAACGTGTCGGACTACGCGTCGAAGGCCGAGGCCCTCCGGGAGGAACGCCGGAGCTACCTCGAGGGCTTCGACGACCTCCACCCCGAGATAGTCGACGCCGTCTACTGAAGACTTTACGCGGGCCACCGCCGCCGAAGCCCCTAAAGCCGACGCCGTCCAAACCACGGCCGCCGATGACGACACCCATAGACCGAGCCACCGCGCGATGACGAACCCTATGAGTGCCGAGGCCACCGATATCTACCACGGAGGACCGATCCGAACTCGTCGTCCGTACCGGCGGCCTCCGCCGGGCGTCGAACCTGCGACCGTGAGGCGTGTTCAGGTAGGCCGGGCTTCGCGTGTGTCGCCGGCGCCGGTCTGCATCTACGTCGGGGTGGGTCGGCGGTGGCGCCGGCACACGTCGTCAGACTGAAGTCCGTATGACGTGAGGCTTCGGTAATGACGGATACGACCGTCCTGGTATCGCTGTCGCGTCCCTTCGAGGACCCGGTTCTCATCTTCGCGCTCGCGATGTCTATCTTCCTGATAGCGCCGCTGTTGCTCGAACGTCTCAGGGTGCCGGGTATAGTCGGAGTGATGGTGTTCGGCGCCCTCGTCGGGCCGAACGCGCTCGACCTGCTCGCGCGCGACGACACCATCGTCCTCCTGGGCGAGATCGGCATCGTCTACCTGATGTTCGTCGCCGGGCTCGAGATCGACGTCAACGAGTTCCTCGAGAGCCCGGACCAGAGCGTGGTCTTCGGTGTGACGTCGTTCACGCTTCCGATGGCGCTCGGCGTCGCCGTCGGAGTAGGGGTTCTCGGGTTCGAACTACCGGCTGCAGCGCTGTTCGCCGCGACTTTCGCGTCTCACACGCTTCTCGCCTACCCGGTTATCGACAGGCTCGACCTCGCGAGGAACGATGCGATAACGACGACCATCAGCGGCACCATAGTCACCGACACCCTGGCGTTGCTGGTGCTAGCCGTCGTGGTCGCGTCGCTCGATGGAGTGCTGGGTCCGGTGTTCTTCGGCCAGCTTGGCGCCGGTCTCGCGCTGCTATTCGCCGGCGTCTGGTTCCTCGCCCCGAGACTCGCCCGGTGGTTCTTCCGCAACGTCGACGAGGAGAGCTACTTCGAGTTCCTGTTCGTGATGACCGTGCTGTTCACGAGCGCTTTCGCCGCCGAGCTCGCGCAGGTCGAGGCTATCATCGGGGCGTTCCTAGCGGGACTCGCGCTCAACCGGGTGATACCCCGGAGCGGCACGCTGATGAACCGCATCGACTTCGTCGGAAACGCGCTGTTCATCCCGTTCTTCCTGCTGTCGGTCGGCATGCTCGTGGACGTCGCCGTCTTCACCGAGGGCGCGCGGGCGTGGCTCGTCGCGGCGTCGATAGTCGTCGTTCTCGTGGTTACGAAGTTCGCCGCAGCCTGGGGCACGGCCAGGGTGTACGGCTACACCCGAGGCGAGTTGCTCACGATGTTCGGGCTGTCGTCGGGGCAGGCGGCCGCGACGCTGGCGATCACGCTCATAGGCTTCGAGATCGGTCTCTTGGGTGAGCCGGTCGTCAACGGCGTAGTGCTCATGATAATGGTGGTCGGCGTCGCGAGCCCGGCGTTGACGAGCCGGTTCGGTAGGTCGGTCGTAGACGCGGAAGCAGACCGGGAGTACGACTCCGACGACGCACCCGAGCGCGTCCTCGTCTCCCTGGAGGACGAGGACGAGATGGAGTTCATGGTCGCACTCGGGCTGCTCCTGCGGGGCGAGACCGAGGAACCGCTGCACGCGATGACCGTCGTCTCCGACGGTTTCGGCGGGACGGAGGCCGCGCTGGCGGAGGCCGAGTCGCTGCTCGAGTCGGCCGAGGAGCAGGCGAGCGCCGCCGAAGTCCCCGTCGACACCCACACCCCGGTGGAGTCGAGCGCCGTTCGAGGTATCGCCCGCACTATAGATGAAAACCGCATCACTACGGTCGTCGTAGGCTGGAGCGACCGACACCGGT
>JBKGYY010000056.1:0-8526 GCA_046545855.1 Halobacteriales archaeon
ACGTCGTCGACGACCTCGAACGTCCGCTGGAACCTGCCCACCGGGTCGACCTCGTAGTCACTGTGTTCGTCTACTCCGGCGGCCACCTTGGGGTGCGCTACCTGGAGCAGGGCGGCCGTTGGGCCCGCGAGGAAGAGCGCGTTCTCCCTGTTGACGTGCCACGACGTCGAACCCGGGCCGTGGACTCCCGCGGCCGGGTCGACGTCCCGGACGACTTCGTCGACGTCCCGCGGCAGGTCGTCGGGTACGGCTTCCGAGAAGCCGGGCGCGCTTCCGCCGGAGGCGGTGGCCATGCCGGAGATTAGCCCGAGAGCCGGTTAAAGCCCACCTACCCAACCCCCAAGGATATACCCACGGACGTCCAGTTCCACGCATGGTCTACACCGGCAGGGGCGACGAAGGCGAGACGGACCTCGCGTCGGGCGAACGCGTCTCCAAGTCGTCGGAGCGAATCGAAGCGTACGGAGCCGTCGACGAAGCCAACGCCTGCGTCGGCCGGGCGGCAGCGACGACGGACGACTCCGAAGTCGTCGAACACCTCGAGTGGCTTCAGAACGCCTTCTTCGTCGTCCAGGCCGAGCTAGCGATGCCGGAGGGCGACGGACCCAGGGCCTCGGAGGCACACGTCGACCACATCGAGAAAGCACTCGACGAACTCGAAGCCGAGCTAGACGAGATAGACGGCTTCGTCCTCCCCGGTGGACCGGCAGCCGATCTGCACCTCGCCCGCGCTGTCACGCGTAGAGCCGAACGCCGCGTCGTCGAGCTACACGAGATAGACGGAGGCTGCGAGAACGCTCTCGTCGTCCTCAACCGGGCGTCCGACCTTCTGTTCCAGCTAGCGAGGCTTTTGAACCAGAGGTCGGAGTACGACGAGCGACCGCCCACCTACTGAGACGTGCGACCCTCGGCGTGGAAACGGCCGCCGCGATCACCTGTCGACGGTCTCCTCGACCTGCGTGTAGACGAGAGCGGCGCCCACGAGCGCGAGAACCGAGGCGAACGCGAACGGAACCACGAAGCCGTACGACACGAGGTAACCCGACGACAGCGGGCCTATCGAGACACCGAGCATGAAACCCATCGTCAGCATCGAAAGTCGTGCGCCGGCGTCGCCTTCCGCGGTGTCGCCCACGAGAGCGAAAGCCGGCGCGAACACCATGGCGCCGGCGACGCCCTGCAGCAAGCGAGCGACGAACATCTGGACCGGCGTCAGGACGACGCCCTGCGCGAACGTCGTCGGCGCGAGAGCGAGCATGCCGACGACTACGAGCCACTTCCGGCCGTAGACGTCGCTCAGCCTGCCGAACGGAGTCTGCAGGAGTATCTGCGCTAGGATGAACGCCGAGAACTGGAGGCCGAACGCCGTCGAAGTCTGCATCAGTCGGTCGTTGACCTCGACCTGGAGCGTCGCGAACAACGCGATGCCGATGGCCATGAACATCGACGCGACGCCGAGAGAGAACGCCGCGTCCAGGCCTCCGGCGTCGTCGAACACCCGCAGGCTCGTACGTCTCGCGGCCTCCGCCTCGCCGTCCCGCTCGGGGTCCCGTATGAAGACCGAGACGAGCACGAGGCTGAGGGCTGCTGCGACCGAAGCGGTGTAGAACGCCGCCGTGAAGCCGTCTACCTCGACGCCAGCCAGGGCGTAAGGACCGGCGTTCACGACGGCGCCTGCGGCGACGGGGCCGGCGCCGAAACCCACGAGACGCAGGGTGTTGTAGACACCCATGTTGCCGCCGCGCGTCGTGATAGTCGAGTACTCGCTGACTAGCGCCACCGCCGCGGGCATGATCAATGCGCCTGCCAAGCCCTGGAGCGCCCTCACGCCGAGGACGCCGACGTACGTGTCAGCGAGGGTATAAGCGGCGTTCGCAGTCGCCAGCAGCGCCAGACCAGCGAGGACGAACGCCTTCCGTCTGCCGAAGTAGTCGGACGCCCTCCCGGAGAACGGCTGTATGAAGGCGTTGACGAACCCCGAGAGCGAGAGCACGAGACCGGTGACCAGTAGTTCGTCGGCGCCCCAGAGGCCGCCAGAACGGAGTTCGGTACCGATGTACAGCGGCATCACTATGATGATGAACGAGTTGCCTACGGACTCCGCGAGCTGAGCGAGCGACAGCGTTACTACGCGTGGATCTGCGTCGAACCTCTCCTGTATCACCTTCACCAATTTCGGACCTCTTCGGGCCTAAGCGAGGAAGACGTGACGCGGCGTGTCCTCGAGTATCTCGCGGCCCCAGTCGACGGTGTCACGGAACTCCTGGCTGCGGAAGAACTCCATGGCGTCGTCCCGGGAGTCCCACCTGGACTCGATGAACATGTCGTCTTCGTCGTCGACGTTCACGAGCAAGCGGGTCTCGCGGTGGCCGTCCATGTCGTCGAGCAAGCCGAGCACGTCGTCGAACGCGGACCGGAAGTCGTCGTTGTGTTCGGACTTCACGCGGTAGAACATCCCCATCGTCGCGAATCCGTCTCCTTCGTCGGCCTCGCCGACGCCCTCGAGGTCCGACAGGTACCCCGCCGCCGTCTCGGCGGCGCTCTCCGTCTCCCAGACGCTCACGAGCGCCGGTCGGCTGCCGTCGACGCCCTCGTACACCTCTGTCTCGACGTGGCTGTCGTAGTGGTCGAAGTTCCCGCGGAGTCCGCCGACCTCGCTCCCGAGGGCTTCGGCGTCGACGGCGCCCGGGAGCACCAGAGCGTGGACGTCCTCGCCGTGCGGCTGGCCGGCGTAGACGCCCTGCTCGCGTAGTTCGTCGCGGATCGACCGCGAGCCTCCGTCGTCCGTTCCGTCTCTTTCGAGCAGGAGTTCGCCCGCGAGATAGTCGTCTAGGTCGCGGGGTTCGAGGGCGTAGCCGACGTAGAAGCTCCCGAACTCGCTGTAGACGGCGCTGGCTTCGTCGAAACGCATCTCGTAGACTATCTGTTTGGCGTTCACGAGGTCGTCGGTGAACAGGTCGACCCCCCACTCCCAGTCGTCGAGGCCTATCGAGCCCGAGATCAACTGCTCTATCCTGCCGGCGTAGTTCTCGCCGCTCTCCCTGTGCTCGTGCATCATCTCGTTCCTGTGTTCGAGCGGCAACGTGTACCAGTTCTGCTCGGGGTCGCGCTTCCGGCTCATCGGGTAGAACGAGACGTAACGGCGGTCGGGTATCGACGGAAACAGCTTTTTCTCGGCGTACGGACTGAGTTCGTCGTTCTCGACGTCTTCGTTGGTGTAGCCTCCGACTTCGGCTACGCTGACGAAAGACGTCGTCTGCTCCGTGACGTCGGCGAAAGCCGTCGACTCCAGTCGGCGTTCTGCGTGGTCTATCTCCTCGGGAGTCGGTCGGACGTGTATGAACATGAGGTCGGCTTTGTCGCCGGGTACGGCGTACAACGCGGTGTCGCCTTCGTCGACCGACGACATCGACTCCATCTCGCTCTCGAGTTCCTCCACGGCTTCGCGTCGCTCTCCGTCGGTCATCGACTTGACCTCCGGCCAGTCGAGACGTCTCATGTCGTGGAGCAGATACCAGCCTTCGGCCTTGTCCCTCGGCTCCGTCATACGTCACCGTATTTGTCTTCGGAGCATAACGCTGACGACTTCGATGTCGCTCGGAGCCGCGTCTCGCGAGTTCAGTCGACGTGTCGCCAGAGGTAGTGCGTCGCAGCCGTCCGGTAGGGTTTCCAGACGCGAGAGCGCTCGCGCATCTCTCCGGCGCTCTCGAGGCCGTACAGCGACTCCATAGCACGTCGGACGCCGAGGTCCTCGACGGGGAAGACGTCGTCGCGCCCGAGCACGAAGATCAGGTACATCTTCGCGGTCCACGGTCCGACGCCACGTACGTCGGTGAGGGCTTCGACTGCGGCGTCGTCGTCTGTCTCGGCCAGGCCTTCGACAGATAGCTCGCCTTCCGCGAACGCCCGGGCGGCCGACTTCACGTAGCGGGCTTTAGCGCTAGACAGACCTACGTCCACGAGGTCGGCTTCCGACGCCGACGCCAGCGCACGTGGCTCGACGTCGAACTCGTCTTCGAGCCTGCCGTAGATGGCTTCGGCGGACTTCATCGACACCTGCTGCCTGACTATCGAGCGCACGAGACGCGCGAAGCCGTCGTCGTGCGTCCGTACATCGAGGGCGCCGTGTCGGTCTATCAGCCTCTCCATCACGGGGTCGCGCACCAGGTGTTCGAGCGCCTCGGCCTCGAGCTCCATGACGGTGCTTCAGGAGACAGCGAGGCTCTCGAGGTGTTCGAGGTTTTCGGCGTAGCTCCTGCCGTCGGACGTGGGCGTCTCGAGAACGAGCGGTCGCTCGGCTAGCTCGGACTCCACCAGGTTCCGGAAGCCCTCGTCGCCTATCTCTCCACGCCCGAGGTGCTCGTGGTTGTCTTTCTCGCTCCCCAGGGGGTCCTTGGAGTCGTTGACGTGGACTACGGGGACGTTGTCGAGGCCGACGGTGGAGTCGATCTCCTCGACGGTCTCCGTGAAGCCGTCGTCGTCCCTCAGGTCGTAGCCCGCGGCGTGAGCGTGACACGTGTCGACGCAGGCTGCGACGGAGCTCTCGCTCGTGGCGTCGAGCATGCCGGCTAGCTCCGAGAACTCCTTGCCGAGCGTCGTCCCCTTCCCCGCGGTGTTCTCGTAGAGCAACGTGACGTCTCCGGGCACCTGGAGGTCGTCGACGGCCTCGGCTACGCGGTTTATGCCGTTCTCGCGTCCCGAGCCCGTGTGAGCGCCGGGGTGGAAGACGACGTACTCGACGCCGAGGCTGTCGGCGGCGTCTAGCTCCTTCTGCAAGCAGGTCTTCGACTTCTCCCAGAGTTCGTCCTTCGGCGTAGCGAGGTTCACGAGGTAGGTGGAGTGAACGAGGTAGGGGCCCTGTCCCGATTCCTCGCGCGCGCTCCTGAAGGCTTCGGCCTCGGCTTCCGTGTACTCGGCGACCGACCACGTCCGCGGCGAACCCGCGAATATCTGGCCGCAGCTACCTCCTATCTCCGTCTGTCTGTCTATGGCTTTGTCTACGCCTCCGGCCACGGAGACGTGGGCTCCTGCGTTCATGTGGCTTGGTTCCGGCCGCGGCTCAAAGTCGTTTGCGTTGCGTCCTGGCTCTCAGGAACGTCGACCTTGTCCTTCGGTCGGCGGTGGACGTCGAGACGTCAGTCCGCAGGGCTTTCGGCCTTCCGGCTTTCGGCTTCAGTCGAACGCATCTGGACGTCGGCGTATCGCTCGAGAGCCCGAGCCAGGTGTCTCTCGGTGAACTCCGGCCAGTAGCACGACTGGAACTCTACGACGGCTTCGTTGCCCGCCGCCTGCCACGGAAGGAAGTTCGACATACGGCGGTCTCCACCCGTACGTATCACGAGGTCGACGTCCTCGACGTATATGTGCCGGGACAACGCGGCTTCGTCGACGTCCGACGCCTTCAGCCGGCCGCGTTCGACCTCGCGGAGCACGGCGCGCGCCGCCGACAGAAGCTCGCTCCTGCCGCCGTACGCGACCGCGACGTTCAACCGGTGTTCCGTGTAACGCTCGGTCGACGACTCCACGTGATCGAGGGCTTCGCGGACGCGCGGGGGAAGCATCTCTATCTCGCCCACTCCGACGACCTTGACTTCGTTGTCGTGTATGTCTTCGTCGCGCGCTAGCTCGTGTAGCTTGTCCTCGATCAGGTCGAACAGCCGTCGTAGCTCGTGATCGGGTCTGTCGAAGTTCTCCGTCGACAGCGTGTAGAGCGTCACCTCGGGTATGCCGAGGTCGCACATCCAGCCGAGAAACGCCTCCGTCGTCTCCGCGCCGTAGACGTGGCCCTCTGTCGGTGGCTCGCCGCGCTCGCGGGCGTACCTGCGGTTGCCGTCCTGTATGACCGCGACGTGGTCGGGCAGCGGTTCGACGTCGCGCGTGAGTCGCTCGAGCGCTGTCTCTCGCTCTCCGTCTACGTCCGTCATGAGCCGAAGCCACTCCCTGGGAACGCAGGGGCTGTCGCCCTATCCTTCGTTCCCGTGAGTTCGAGATGTCGCGGGGACGTCTTTCCTCCTGCGCGAATCTCCGTCTTCGTCGTCTTTGACGTGGCCCCGGGTCGCATCTTGGTCACCCGGACAAAGATAACGTCGTCTAATAACAGTTGTGTTAGGTTCAGCCGACGGCGTGCGCAACCGGGTCGCGAACGAGTTCAGCCGTCTAGAACCTGTTCGACGAGCTTCGACTGCGCAGTCGAGAGATGTTCGGACACGGTAGACGGATCGAGGTCGAGGGAGTCGGCGACTTCGGCGGCCGTCGAGTCGCGCGGCCACTCGAAGTAACCCATCCGGCGAGCGGTCTCCAGCACCTCTCTCTGTCTGTCGGTGAGCCGCGATCTATCGACGTAGACCTCGTCGGACTCCCGGTCCGAGGGCGCTCGAACCAATCGCTTGACGTCCAGACCCGGGTGATGGTCGCGGAGGCGGTCGAACACCGCGCTCATCTCGTCGTAGTCGGCGGCGTAGAACGACAGCCGGAGGACGCCGTCGGACGCCCTGTAGCTCTCTATCGCGCAGCCCTGTCTCCCGAGGTGCTCGCACGGACAGTTGGGCTCTCCCTCGTGGCTCAGTCGGTATCTCCCGCCGCTCCCGCGGTCGAAGACCTCGTGGAAGACTCCGTCGACTTCACCGGTCAAGTAGAACTCCGAGTAACATCCAGTGCATCCGTCGACGCAGACGTTGACCGCGTGGGAGTTGGCTTCGACGTCGCTCGAAGCCGTGGCCCCGGTGACCTCGCACACCCCGGGGTCGGTGAACTCCACCGTCGCCCTTATCCCGTCGGTCATCCGCTTTCGTGTTTGACCTCCGCGGCTCTTAGTGGTTCGTGTTGTCCGTCGGGCTCCCGCGGGGGTTCGGCTCCGGGCGATCGCCTCAGTCCGTGCGGTCCACGACGACGTGACGGCCGGTCAGCGACCGGGCGTCCATCTCGTAGAGCCCGACGTCGAGGTCGGCTTTGTCCGCACCCCATATCTCGAAAAGCGGTCGTTTGGCGTCGCCGTACTGTTCGACGTGGTGTACGTCTAGTTCGTCGCGTCGTATCTCCTCGAGGACGCCTTCGGCGACGGCGCTGGTGTACTCGCCGTCTCCTTCGTCGTAGACGACGACTCTACCGTGAGGAGACGACCCGAGGTACCTTCGTTTCTCGCTCTCGGGGGTGGAGACGAGCCTGAAGTAAAACCGGCGGTCTCCCGTGCTGTATCCGTAGGACACGGGGATTGCGTACGGGTCGTCGCCCTTCGCCAGCGAGAGAACCCCGGTCTCTTGGGAGCCGAGGAAGTCGTCGACTTCGTCCCGCGAGAGTTCGCTCTCCTCGGCTACGCTCAACTGTATGTCACCGGTCGTAGTACATGCGGGTGTATTATAGAGGTTTCCAAGGTGGACGCCGGGGACGTGAACGCGGAAGCTTCAGGCGCGGTTGGCCGGTGGACGAGGGGGTCTACGCTGGCTCGAAGTCGTCCCCGTCGACTTCGTCGCCGCAGACCACGCATCCTCTGCGCACGAGGGCGTCGCGCATCGCGCGGTTGACCACGAGGTCTTCGGCGCAGCCCGGGCAACTGAACCGGTACTCTGTTTCGCCGCCCTCCATCTGTCTACTGCGTGGTTTCGTACCCGGCGTATAAATCGACTCCTTCTTTTCCCGTCTCTCTGGAACCCCATGTTACCGCGTGGCTGAGCCGAGGGGTTCGGGTTCGAGGTTCGAACGAGCCGGTCGTCCCCCCCGCCCCGGGACACTGGAAACGTGGCCATATGTCTACCTACCCTCCGCCGAGGAGCAGCTTCGTGTCACTAACCAGGCTTTGATTATGTGGTTAACCACCGAATTTATGTAGCGGGGATGTGACTTCTTAACGACTCATGAGCAACCTTGGGTCGATATCACGGCAAAGCGACCGGGAGGTAAGACCAGACGCCCCGGAAGAAGGAGCCGGAGAACCCGAGGGCAACGGAGACAGCCGGAAGCGGCCGGGAGTGAAGTACGTGCTCGAAGCCATCGGAGACGGCAGATGCCGGGAGATAATAGCGGCGACGTCGACGCCCGCTACGGTGGCCGAGATTTCCGAGGAGACGGATCTGCCGCGGTCGACGGTCTACCGCAGGGTGAGAGAACTGGTCGAAGCCGGTGTCCTCGAAGAAGCGCTCCGGCTATGCCAGGACGGCCAGCACAGCTCCGAGTACGCGGTCTCGGACGCGCTCGACGGATACGAGGCAGGCGTAGGCGGCGTCCACGTCTCGATAGAACTCGAAGACGAAGCCTACGACAAACACCTCCCCGCCCGACTGTAAGCGTTTTACAGCCGGGTGATAAGACGCTCGGCGGTATAAATCCGCGCGTGACGTAGAGCGGCACGGTGAGTTAGATGAGATTAGACATAGACGAAGCCGACGACGTCCAGGAGTTCGTCGACAGGATGATGCTGAAGCTCCAGCGAGCGACGCACTCGGCGCTGCGCGTGTCGGCCGAGAGAGGAGAAGAGACCACGGACTCGGACTCCGGGTACGTCCGACGTGAACGCCTGCGGCGTTCCGTCGA
>JBKGYY010000057.1:0-8395 GCA_046545855.1 Halobacteriales archaeon
TTCGGCGACCAGAACCTGTCGACGCGGCTCGCCGACCTCGCATCGGTCGTGGACTACTTCGACCCCGGGCGATGCGTTCTGTTCGGCAGTAGCTTCGGCGGGAAGGTGGTGTTCCACGCCGCCGTCGACGACCTTCCCGGCTCGGTCGACGTCTCGGTGGCCGGCCGGGTGGAGGCTGTGGCGGCGCGTGCACCCGTGACGTACTCGGGCGTTTTCGACGGCGTTACTTCCGGCACCGGCGGCGGCTCTGGAGCGGTCAATGAAGGCTTCCTCGACGACGTCCAGGGCTACGGTTTCGAGGCGGTCGAGGAGCGCCTGGAGGTTCCGGCGGCGGTGTTCCACGGACGTGAGGACGCCACGGTGCCGGTCGCAGGTAGCTTCCGTGCTGCGGAGGCCGTGGAACCCGACGTCGCTCTGCACGTCTACGCGGACGAGGGACATCTCTTCTCGAGGCAGGCGGAGTCGAGGATGCGCGACGCGTTTTTCCACTGGCTTGAGTACGCGGTCGAGTGAAGGTGTGACGCGGGCGGCGTTCAGACTCCGTGGAACACGACGTCTCCGTCGTCTTCCAGCGCTATCTCGACCTGTTCTTCGTCGGCGAACCGCTCGCCGTCGAACCTCTCCGACAGCGCGTCGTAGATCCGGGTGTAAAGCTCGGGTTTCGAGTGCTCGACCTTCACTCCCTTTACGTCGCCGAGGTCGTAGACGCGCTCTACTACGTCTTCGATGTGGTCGCCGGCTTCGACCTGCACCATCTGTCCCGTCCGTATGTACTTGGCGAGTTCGACGGTACGCCTGGCTTTCTCGACGTTGTCCTCCGCTGCCTTCTGTATCATGCTGACGTTGGCGGCGGAAGTACCGAACTCGTCGGCTATCTCTCTCTGCGTCATCCCTTCGTTGCGCATGGCCAGGACCCTTCGCTGTCTCTCCGTTAGGAAGGTTGCCTGGGCGTCCGGCGCATCCACACAGATTAAACAAGTCCGATTAACATAAGGCTTTACCTTAACCGGATACAGTTCATATATATGCGAAGGAGGGGCTTCCTGTCGAGGATGGCAGCCACCGCGACAACAGGGATGCTGACGGGCACCACAGGCTGCCTCGGTGCATCCGGCGTCAGCGTCCTCTCGGCCGGTAGCCTGGCCGTCGTCCTCGACGAGAACGTCGGACCATCCTTCGAAGACGAAACCGATACCACCTACAGCGGCGAGTACTACGGCTCCAACGCAGTCATGCGCATGGTTCGGGACGGACAGAAGAAACCGGATGTCGTAGTGAGCGCCGACGCGGAACTCCTGCGAGAGAGCCTCTACGAAGCGTACACCGACTGGGATGTCGTGTTCGCGTCCAACGCGGTCGGTATAGCTTACGACGACGAAACGCGCCCGGGTGAGAGGCTCGAAGGAGGCGACCCCTGGTACGAGGTGCTGCGTGACGCCGACCCCGGCGAGGTAGCGATCAGCGACCCCGAACTCGACCCCCTCGGGTACCGAGCCGTTCAGATGTTCGAACTCTCCGAGGAGAAGTACGGTATCGAGGGCTTCAGGGACGAGATGATGTCGAAGGTCTACCAGGAACCCGAGGAGCCCCAGCTTCTGGCCGGCGTGCGTTCGGGAAACCGCGCCGCGGCCGTCGTGTACGGCAACATGGCTGCCGACCACGGGATGGCTTTCCACGAACTCCCCGATGACCTGAACTTCTCGGACCCGTCGCGCGCCGACACCTACGCGGAGGCCACGTACACGACGGACGACGGAAAGACGTTCGAAGGCTCACCGGTTCTCTACAACGCGACGGTTCTCGACGACGCCGACAGACCAGAAGCAGGCGTCGAGTTCTTGGACTACATCCTCGAAAACCGCGAGAGTCTCGCCGAAGAAGGCCTATCGGTACCTGATACACGTTACAACGGCGAAGTCCCAGAGGAGGTGTCCGCGTGAGGGGACGCGAGAAGCTCGTATTCGGCGGTCTCGGCGCCGTGCTGTTGGCGTACGTGGTCTACCCTTTCGCGGCTTTCTTCGTCGGCACACGTGGCTCCGGTCTGGAGGGAGCGTCGGGTTTCCGAGAGGCTGTCGTAAACTCGCTACTGACGGCACCCGTCGCCACCGCCGTCGCCACCGTCTTCGGCGTCCCTCTCGCGTACTTCCTGGCGCGGTCCGACTTCCGCGGCAAGGTCGTAGTGGAGTCGCTAGTGGTGCTCCCACTCGTGCTGCCGCCCGTCGTAGGCGGCGCGATGCTGCTAATGGGTTTCGGCGGTTTCACTGCCGTCGGAGGCCTCGCCGCCGCCGCGGGCGTGCCTCTCACCGACAGCCTCGTGGGAGTCGTCCTCGCGCAGACTTTCGTGGCGTCGCCGTTCGTCGTCGTTACTTCGCGCGCCGGTTTCGCGTCGGTCGACGAACACCTCGAACAAGCCTCGCGCACGATGGGACACGGTGCTTTCGCCACGTTCTGGAACGTCTCGCTTCCGTCCGCACGAACGGCTGTCGCAGCAGGAGTCGTCCTGACGTTCGCACGGGCCGTCGGAGAGTTCGGCGCGACGATGATGGTGGCGTACAACCCGAGGACTATGCCGACCCTGATATGGGTGGACTTCATAGCGCGTGGCGTAGACGGAGTCGTCGCGCCAGCGCTGGTGCTGATAGGCGTGAGCTTGACCGTGATAGTCGTGGTACAGAAACTCGAAACCCTGCCTGGTCTGAGGAACTGATGCTAGAAGTAAAAGACCTCAGGAAGACGTACGGCGAAGAAAACGCGGTCGACGGACTGTCCTTCTGTGTCGACAGAGGCGAGTTCGTGACGCTATTGGGGCCGAGCGGATGCGGTAAGACGACCGTACTAAAGACCTTAGCGGGTATAGAGACCCCCGACTCCGGAAGAGTCCTCCTCCGCGGTGAAGACGTGACGGACAAGAGGCCCGAGCGACGCCGAGTCGGAATGGTTTTCCAGAGTGGTTCGTTGTTCCCGAGGATGACGGTGCGCGGAAACATCGAGTACGCCCTCAAGCCCCACGTAGAAACAGCCGGGGAACGCCGGCGACGCGCCGAAGACGTGCTCGAACTCGTCGACATGCGCGAGAAAGCCGAAAGTCGGCCTGATTCGTTGAGCGGTGGAGAAGCGAGACGCGTCGAACTCGCGCGCGCCCTCTCCTACGAACCCGACGTGACACTGCTCGACGAACCACTGACGGGTCTCGACCGCGCTCTGAGGAACGACCTGAAGCACGAGATAAGGCGTGTCCACGACGAGACCGGCGTTACGACGGTTCTCGTGACACACGACCAGGAGGAAGCCATCTCGGTGTCCGACCGTGTCGTAGTCATGAAGGACGGTCGGAAGGAACAGGCCGGGACGCCCCGGGAGGTTTACCGGCGTCCGAGGACGTCTTTCGTCGCCGAGTTCGTCGGGGATTCGACGCGTTTCGACGGCGTGGTTGGCGAGCAAGGTGAAGTGAGGACAGAGGCGGGCACGGAGGTGCGCGTCAACGGACGTGGAAGTGGCGACCCGGGCGACGAGGTCTCGGTTTTCGTCAGACCGGAGGATGTCGAGGTCATGAAAGATGGGCGAAAACGCGACAACGTCTTTTCGGGCGAGGTCGTCGAGGTGACGGAGATGGGGAGTCACTCGCGTGTGTTGATCGAAGGCGAGACAGGTGAGCAGTTGGTGTCCAACATTGGAGGGTTCCCGGATGTAAGCGAGGGCGACGACGTCGTCGTGGGTTTCGACGACGGAGACGCCATAGTAGTCGCGGAGGAAGAGTGAGCCACCATCGTATTTATCCGTGGAGTGATTCAATGACGAGCATGAAACAGGGTTTCCGAGAGAACGTCTCCCTCGAACAAGCCGTCGACGGGCTCCTGAGACTTCTGTCGCCGGTCGACGTCGAGACGGTGGACCTAGAAGACTCCGTTGGCCGCGTCGCCGCCGCGGACGTCGAGGCCGAGCGAGCCGTGCCGCACTACGACCGCGCCGCTATGGACGGCTACGCCCTGAGGGCTGAGGACACGCACGGCGCGAGCGAGACGTCACCCGTTCGCCTCGACGTGGTGGAGCGCGACGGGGACTTGGAAGCGGGCGAAGCCGCCTACGTTCACACTGGCAGCGAGGTGCCCGAGGGCGCGGACGCCGTCGTACGCGTGGAACGCACGAACGAGGTAGCTGACGCCGTCGAGGTCGAGGTAGCGCTGTCGGAAGGAGAGAACGTCGCGGACGTCGGCGAGGACGTCGAGGAAGGCGAAACTGTGGTCCCGGCGGGCCGACGCATCCGCCCGAGCACCCAGGCTGTCATGCGGTCCGTCGGCGTCGAAGACGTCGACGTCCGGCGGCGGCCACGTGTCGCCGTCGTGCCGACTGGAGACGAGGTAGTCCGGAGCGACCCCGCGCCGGGCGAGGTGGTCGGCACCAACGGCCCGATGGTTGCGGAGTACGTCGAAAGATGGGGTGGCACCGCCGAGGTCCGGGACGTCGTGCCCGACGACGCTCGACTGTTGCGGGACGCCGTCTCCGACGCCGTTTCGTCCGCCGACCTCGTCGCGACCACGGGAGGCTCTAGCGTCGGAGAACGAGACCTGTTGCCCGAGGTCGTAGACGACGTCGGCGAGATGCACGTCCACGGCGTAGCCATCAAGCCAGGTCACCCGGTCGGGTTCGGCGAAGTCGACGGCACACCAGTCGTCACGCTCCCCGGTTACCCCGTGTCCTGCGTCGTCAACGCCTTCGAGCTACTGCGGCCCGCCCTCCGCGCGCTTCTGGACCACGAGCCAGAGGTCGCACCACGGGTGTCAGCGACTCTCACGGAGAAGTTAGCCTCGGACGTCGGAAAGAGAACATACACCCGGGTGACGATACAAGAAGACGCCGGCGAGCACCAAGCGACACCCGTGCGCACGAGCGGTGCCAGCGTCCTCTCGAGCGTGTCCGACGCCGACGGCTTCGTCGTGACACCGGAGAGCCGGGAGGGCTACCCCGAGGGCGCGGAGGTGGACGTAGAACTATGGAGTGCTTGACGTGAGGAAGGAGTTCCGTGACCTCGCGTCCGTCGAAGAAGCCAGGGAAGTAGCGAAGCGGTTGACTCCGGAGCCCGGAATCGAAGAAGTCAGCCTCCGTGAGGCGCTCGGTCTGGTTCTAGCCGAGACGCTGCACTCGTCCGTCGACGTACCAGGGTTCACGCGTTCGCTGATGGACGGCTACGCGGTACGCGCCCGCGACACATACGGCGCCGACGAAGCCAGTCCCGCGTCGCTCGCAGTCGTCGGCAGCGTCACCACGGGTGAACCGCCGGGCGTGGCCGTCGGAGAGGAAGAAGCCGCCGAGATAGCCACGGGGGCTCCGCTGCCCGACGGCGCGGACGCCGTCGTCCCCGTCGAACGTACGGCCCTGGACGACGAAGCCGTGCGGGTGCGTACGTCGCTCGCACCCGACGACAACGTGATGCACGCGGGCTCCGACGTCGCCGCCGGACAACGAGCTATATCTGCGGGTACGCTTCTGACCCAGCGAGAGATAGGTCTGGCTGCCGCCACAGGAACCGAGAGCGTATCGGTCTTCCGGCGACCCAGGGTGGGCGTCGTCAGCACGGGCGACGAACTCGTACGTCCGGGCGATACGCTGTCGACGGGTCAGATACACGACGTCAACACCTACTCCGTGGCGGCGGCCGTCGAGGCGAGCGGCGGGGAACCCGTCGTGTACCCTCACGTCGAGGACGACTACGACAGGATGGTCGAGGTCATGTTTCGTGCGGCTGAGGAGTGCGACGTCGTCTTGTCGAGCGGGTCCACCAGCGCGAGCGACGAAGACGTGGTCTACCGGGTCGTCGAACGACACGGCGAACTCGTTTTACACGGCGTCTCGTTGAAACCCGGTCGACCTACGGTGTTCGGCAGGCTGTCCGACACGCCTTTCGTCGGCCTGCCCGGCAACCCCATCAGCGCGCTCTCTGTGTACAGGCTGTTCGTCTCGGGAATCGTGAGAGATGCCGCCGGAAGACGGCGGGAGGCGTCCGCCGAGGTAGCGAGAGCCGTGATGGCGGACGACGTCCGAACGGAGGGAGGGCGCACCCGGTTGCTCCCCGTCGGCCTCGTCGAGGACGCCGGAGGCGCTCTGTACGCCTACTCCGTCGACCGCGGGAGCGGGGCCACGACCTCGTTGACGCTGGCTGACGGCTTCGTCTCGGTCGACCCGGAGACGAACTACCTCGCGGAGGCCGAACCTGTCGAGGTGTCTCTGTTCGGGGAGCTCGACCCACCGGGTGTAGTCGCAGCCGGGGAGACCGACGCAGTCGTCGATAAGGCGCTCGAGGCCGTCGACGGACGCTGGCTGTCTACCGGCTCCGTGGAGGCCGCTCGGCGGTTACGCGACGGCGTGGTCGACCTGGCCGTCGTCGCGTCGAACTCAGGAGAAGTCGAAGAAGCCGGCGTCTCCGGCGCTAAGCTACTGAGGGGGTACAGCCGAGAGATAGGTTTCATAAGTGACCCGGATTCCGCGACAGTCTACGGCGTGCTGCCGGAGGGACACGGCCTCCGGCAGGAGTTCGACGGCGCCCGCTCAGACGCGGAGGTCCGGGTCCGCCGATCAGAGCAGGGACTCGTCGATGCAGTCGAACGTGGGGACGTCGACTCAGCCCTCGTGGGTGCGGACGTCGCGCCTGCTGACGCCGAGTTTCACCCGTCGGACTGGATGGAGTTAGACATACTGGTTAGAGACGACAGAAGCGAGAAACCCGACGTCGAGGGTTTGTTGAAAGCAGTCTCGGACGTCGACCTGGAGGCATACCGGCTGTCCGACGGATTCGGCGAAACCATCGAGCATTGGGAGTAGGGATAAGGGGTTTGGGGTGCTGTAGACCATCATGGAAGCTACCGACGTCTCCAAGGTGGAGTCGTTCGAGGCAGACGGCTTAGAGAAGGTGAACCTGTTCGAGACCGAGAACTTCTTCGCAGACGTCTACTGCTTCGAGGAAGGTCAGCGACAGGAGCCACACGAACACGCTAACGAGGACAAGGTCTACCACGTTCTCGATGGAGAGGCCGAGGTCACCGTCGGCGACGACAGCCTGGTCGTGGACTCGGGGGACGCCGTCCTCGCTCGAGCCGGTGACCGGCACGGGGTGGTCGCGCGCGAGCGCACGCGTCTACTCGTCTTCATGGCGCCGCATCCCGCTCACGTCGACGACGGCTGTAGCCACGGACACGAGACGGGACATCCGGAACACGAGCACGAGAGGTCTTCGTTCGACTTCGGCTTCCTGACCGTCTCGTCGTCACGCGACTCCTCGGACGACGAGAGCGGCGACAGAGCGCGCGAGATGATAGAGGACGCAGGACACAACCTCGCCGAGTACGGCGTGGTTCCGGACGACGCCGTCGAGATACGCGAGGCCGTCGAGTCCCTCGTCGGCGACTGCGACGTCGTCGTTACCTCTGGAGGCACTGGTCTGACGGAGGACGACGTGACCGCCGAGACGGTGCGTGGACTTCTAGATCGAGAGGTCCGTGGCTTCGGAGAGGAGTTCCGGCGTAGGAGCGTCGAAGAAGTAGGCACTCGCGGCATGCTCACGGATACGACGGCCGGCGTCGTCGACGACTCCGTCGTCTTCGTCCTACCGGGTAGCACCGACGCCGTAGAGACGGGCTTGACGCTCGCGCTCGGCGAAGCAAGTCACATGCTCGGGCTCGTGAGGAGGTCGAACCGAGATGACTGAGCAGGACGAGGAAGGCGTCCAGGAGGGACAGGTCGCAGGTGTCCACTTCGTCGCGCGTATCGCGGAGGGCCCTGAGGAAGGCGAGGTTGTCGACACCACGGACGTCGACGTAGCGCTGGAGGAAGGCATATACCACGATCACCGTGACTACATGCCGCTCGAGTTCCGCGTCGGCGAAGGCAACGTGCTCGAGGGCCTCGACGAAGCCGTCGTCGGGATGCATCGCGGCGAAGAGAAGACCGTCGTCGTCCCACCGGAGGAAGCCTACGGTGAACGCGACGAATCCCGCGTAGTCGAGTTCCCGAGGGAGATGTTCGACGGCGACGTGGAGGTCGACTCGCTCGCGGCGACGGAGGACGGCCGGACGGGCTGGGTCGTCAAGGTGGACGACGACTCGGTCACGGTCGACTTCAACCACGAGCTAGCGGGCCTGCCGATAGAGTTCGAGATAAAGCTCCTGGACTACCACGGGGCGCCCGGCGAAGACAGCGCTCGAACGTGGGAGAAGAAGTCCGGCGTCCCGCCTCGGCTACGGGACGAAGAAGAAAGTTAGCCGGCGGCCGAACTACGATTCCTCGACCGTGACGTCCACGCCGTGCGGCATGTAGGCGTTCATCCCGTACCCGCCCTGGGTCCACGGATACATGTCGTCCTCTATACCGCGTAGCTCGTCGTCCGGGTCGGAGATTTCGGCTG
>JBKGYY010000058.1:0-8330 GCA_046545855.1 Halobacteriales archaeon
GATGATGGCGATGGGCAGGTACCTTCCCTCTGGCGCACGCGACTGGATCTTCGAGCGGTCGATGTAGCCGTCGTCCGTCGACCGACGAAAGCGGGGAGCCGCCCGGATTTAAGTCGTGGCTCCGCATCGAACCGGGTATGAGACAGGGGACAGTGATCGTGACGGGAGCCTCCTCCGGCATCGGCCGCGCCACCGCGGGGAGGTTCCACGACGAAGGCTGGCGGGTGTACGCCACCGCCCGGGACACCGACGACATCGAAGACCTCGCGGACCGTGGTATGGAGACCATCAGGCTCGACGTCACCGACGACGAACAGGTCGAGGAAGCGGTGTCCGCCGTCGAAGACGACGGCGACGGGGTGGACTGCCTCGTCAACAACGCCGGCGTCGGAGTGCTGGCGGCGGTCGAGGACCTGTCCGCCGACGAACTACACCGGCAGATGGACGTCAACCTCTACGGCCCGCAGCGGCTGATGCGCCGCGTGCTGCCGGGGATGCGCGAAAGAGGAGAAGGAACCGTGGTGAACGTCTCCAGTGTAAGCGGACGGGTGTCGACTCCGGGCATGGGCGCGTACTGCGCTTCGAAGCACGCTCTCGAGGCGCTCAGCGACGCCGCCAGAGCGGAGGTCGACGGCTTCGGCGTCGACGTCGTCCTCGTCGAACCCGGACCCGTGGAGACGCCGTTCGGAGACAAGTCCGCCGACGAGATCGACCGCAGGAGCCGGAGCGAGGGAGCGTACGACGACCTGTACGACGCTCTCGAGGAGTACGGCCGCGGCATCTCCGGCGGCCGGGGTTCGACGCGGGAGAAGCTGTTCTCCGGCCTGTCGGTGAAGCCCGAGAAGGTCGCGGACGTCGTCTACCGCGCCGCCTCGTCCTCCGACCCCAAGCCCCGGTACAGTCCATCCTCGTCGCACAGGGGGCTGGCGATGACGGAGTACCTGCCTTCGAAGGTGCGGGACCGGTTCTACGACATCGTGATGTAGTCCGCGGTAGCCGGAGACCGAAGTCGATCACCCGCTGTACCTCGTCAGGTTCTCCAGCTCGCTCTCCCGCACCTCGTCCTCGTCGAACAGGCGCTTCGCTATCGAGCGCTTGTGGACCTCGTCGGCACCGTCTACGATCCGGAACGCGCGGACGTTCTCGTAGAAGTCGGCGAGCGGCAGGTCCTTGCCGATGCCGTTTCCCCCGCAGACCTGCACGGCGGCGTCGACGGCTTCCTGCACCGCGTTCGCGGCGTAGGTCTTGCACATCGCGACGGGGACTCGGGCGCGTTTGTCCTGCTCTAGCTCCTCGGCCGCGTGCCGGACCATGGCGCGGACGGCGTGCAGCCGCGTCGCTTGGTCGACGAGGTCGAACCGCAGCGACTGCTTGTCCGCCAACCGACCGCCAAAGCTCTCGCGTTCGCTGGCGTAAGCCACCGCGACCTCGAGCGCGCGCTCCGCCATCCCCGTGAACCTCATGCAGTGCGTCAGGCGTGCGGGACCGAGCCGCTGCTGCGCGATCATGAAGCCCGCGTTCTCCGTCCCGAGGAGGTTGTCCTCGGGGACGCGGACGCCGTCGAAACGCATCTCCGCGTGAGATTTGCCGCTGTCGCCCATGTGGGGTACGTCGCGCACGACCTCTACGCCGTCGAGGTCAGCGGGTACCGCGAAGATGGAGCACGCCTGATAGGGGTGGCTGTCGGGGTCGGTGCGCGCCATCACGAGGTAGAGGTCGGCCTCCACGCCCTGGGTAGTCCACCACTTGTGGCCGTCCAAGACGTACTCGTCGCCGTCCTTCACAGCCGTCGTCCGTATCATCTTGGGGTCGCTGCCGGCGCCCTGCATCGGCTCCGTCATCGCGAACGCGCTCCTCGTCTCCCCTCGAACCAGCGGCTCCAGCCACCGTTGCTTCTGCTCCTCCGTGCCGACGAGTTCGAGGAGGTGCATGTTGCCTTCGTCGGGCGCGCTGATACGCATCGCCGAAGGCGCGACGAGGCAGCGGCCGGCTTCTTCGAAAGTCGGCAGGACGTCGCGTAGGCCGTAGCCCTGCCCGCCGTACTCCTCGGGCATCTGCGGTGCGTATATACCTCGGTCTCGCGCCTCGTCTCGCAGCCCGGATATCTCATCGTCGAGCCTGTCGTGGTCCTCGAGTATCTCCCGGTGTCTCAGTAGCTCTTTCTCGCGGGGTATAGCGACTTCTTCGACGAACTCCCGCGTCCTCTCCGCGAGCGCGCGTGCTTCGTCGCCGTCGTGGTACTCCAGCTGCTCCATGGAGTGGTGTTTCGCGCGTCGACGTTAAGTCGTTCGCCGGCGTGCAGGGGCGTGTCAAGACAGCGCGCCGCGCTGGCCTCGCATCAGCCGGGAAGCCTTTATCCGAGTTTGACTCTAATTCCCCGTACATGCCGGACGCAGACGACCTCGTCGACGAGGACGTTCTCGCCGACTACCTCCGGGAACGCCTCGGCGACGCCGACTCGTACTCCGTCGAACGCCACGACCAGGGTTTCTCGAACGAGACGTTGTTCGTCACCTGGGGTGAGCGAGAACTCGTGCTACGGAGGCCGCCGCCGGGCGCGACGGCTGAGACGGCGCACGACGTCCTCAGGGAGTACCGCGCGATGGACGCCCTCCAGGACACCGACGTACCGGTGCCGCGGACGGTCGCGGCGTGCGACGACGATGGCCTGATGGGCTTCGAGTTCTACGTGATGGAACGTCTCGACGGTGACGTCCTCCGGTTCAGCGAGCCCGGGAGGTTCTCCCGGCCGGGAGCGCGCGAGGAAGTAGGTCGGGAGACGGTCGAGACGCTGGCGGCGATACACAACGTCGACTTCGAGGCGGTAGGCCTCGGGGAGTTCGGTCGGCCGGAGGGCTTCACCGAGCGACAGGTCGAACGCTGGACGAAGCAGATAGAGTGGGCTTTCGAGGAGACCACGAAAGAGCGCGACGTGCCGACGCTCCGGGACGTCGGCGACTGGCTCGCGGAAAACGCGCCCTCCGAACACCCGCACGCGCTCGTCCACGGTGACTACAAGCTCGACAACCTCGTCTTCGCTCCCGGCACACCGCCCCGCGTCGCAGGCGTGCTCGACTGGGAGATGAGCACGCTCGGCGACCCGCTGTGCGACCTCGGCTGGCTCTTGTTCTTCTGGCCGATGGAGAAGGACCCGACGCACAAGCTAGGGCAGACGTTCATGCCTAACTTCGTGAAGAGCGAAGGCTATCCGTCGCGCGAGCAACTGGTCGATGTCTACGTCGACCTCACGGGCTATGACGTCTCCGACCTCCGGTTCTACCGGACGCTCGCGGTCTACAAGATGGCTGGGCTCGGCGAGATGTTCTACGCCCGCTACCTCATGGGTCACAGCGACAGCTCTTTCTACGCCATGATGGACGAGGGCGTGCCGTTGCTCGCGGAGGAGGCGATGGAGGTCGTCGAGGGCGACAGACCGCTTTGACGTGGCTACGCGGGAAGCCGGTCTAGTCGGACGGCCACCGTAAGCCATATGCCGCGCACGAGGCGTAGGCCGGAGTGATGGCCTTTCACGCCGTCGACCGGCTCGAGAGCCTGCCTTCGTCGCCGCCGGAGGCGACGTACGCGGTCGTAGACGTCATCATATCGACGACGACGGTCGTCGACCTGCTCGACGCCGGAGCGCGATACGTCCGACCGTTCGCCAGCGAGAGCGAGGCGCTGGAGTTCGGGGAGGACGACGACAGCCTCGTGTTCGGAGAGCAGTCGGGGCTGCCGCTCGACGGCTTCGACGGCGTACCCCTGCCTTCGGCGACGGAGACCCACGACGTCGGGGGCCGACGCGTCGGGCTCTACACGTCGAACGGCACGCGCGCGATAGACGCGATAGGTCGTTCGACCGACGTCGTCGCGGCGAGCACGGTTAACGCAGGCGCGGTAGCCGGCTACCTCGCTGGCGTCGACGGCGACGTCTGGCTCGTCGCTTCCGGCCGGATGTCGACGGTGGCGGACGAGGACGTCGCTGGAGTCCGGCTGGTGGAGAGCCACCTCGACGGCGGCGTCACCCCCGAGCTACGGAGCGAGCTAGAGCTAGAGATAACCGAGTCTCCGACGGCGGAGTGGCTCGGCGAGCTAGGCTTCGCTTCCGACGTCGAGCGCGCGCTCGAGTTCGACTCGACGGACACGGTGCCCGTGCTCGTGGACGGCGTCTTCCGTCGTGCGAGCGACGTCTGAAGCCCTTTTAGCGCTGACTCGGATGCGGAGTCGGCTCCTCGCCGTGGGGCCCGGAGAAGTAGTCCTGCATGACCTCGATGCTCCGGCGCTCGCGCTCTAGGCGTTCGTCCTCCGTTATCTCCTCGCATCCCGGCGGGACGTCGCGGCCTCGGTCGGTGAAGTAGCCTTCGGGCGCCACCCAGTCGTGGTAGAACGCGACGTCGCTGTCGTGTATCAACGAGAGCGCCGCGCGCGCTCCGTGGCCGGCGTTGACCACCGTCTGGTGAGGCTGACCGGCGATGCGTCCGGCGACGTAGAGGCCGTCGACCGACGTCCGTCCGTCGTCGCTGTCGAGGTAGGCTTTCGAGCCCGCGTCGCGGAGTTCGACGTCGAAGCCTTCGAGCAGGCCGGCGTCGGCCCAGCACGCGAGCAAGAGGTAGTCGGCCGAAAACGCTTCGTCCTCCGTCTCGACGGTGAAGCCGTCGCCCTCCCGGTAGGCTGACTCTACCGCCGTCTCGACGTGTTCGGCTCCAGAGCGCCGGGCCTGGTCGAGCGCCATGTCGAGCAACAGACGGCTGTTCACGCCGGCTGGGAAGCCGAGGTAGTTCTCGAGGTGTGCGTTCCTCCGGAGTATCGAGCTACCGTGTTCTACGACGGTGACGTCGAACTCCGCTCTACCGAGGAACACCGCGGCCGACAGTCCAGCCGGCCCTCCGCCGACGACGACTGCATCGTGGTCTGACGTCATGTTTTAGGGGGACGACGGGCGTGCGTTTATCTGCTTCGACGGCGGCGTCGAACGAGTCGGTCACGCGCCTAGCTCGGGGTCGCGTACGCGGTAGACTCGGCCGCGTCCCTCGCCCTCGGCGTCGACGAGGTCGTACTGAGCCATCTTCGACAGGTAGTTGCGGAGCGTGCGTTTCGTCTTGGGAGCTTCGACGCGTCTCTCGTACGCCTCGTATACGTCTGCTGGCTCGGCCTCGCCTTGCTCGCGCACGACGTCGTAGACGACGCGCTGGTGTTCGTTGAGCGAGTCGAGCGTCCGCGTCCGTATCTCCGTCTCGGCCTCGGGCACGGCGTCGCGGACGTAGTCGTCGGGTATCTCGTCGAGCGCCTCGCTGTCCGCGCGTCTCGCGGCCACCCGGAGCGCGCCTATCGCGACGCGAGCGTCTCCGGCGGCGCGGTCGGCAATCAGGCGTAGCTGGCTCTCCGTGACTGCGTCGGGATACAGACCGAGGCGCGCGCGCTCTCCGAGTATGTCGACGAGCGCGTCGACGGAGTAGGGCTCGAAACGGACTTCCTCGCCGACGACGAGCCTGCTGTTCAGGCGGTCGTCGAGGCCCGCGAGGAACTCGCTTCGGTCGTTGGCGATCATCACCATCGTCACGCTAGGCAGGCTGTAGACGTCGTAGAGCACCTCGGGGTCCTCTAGCTGGTCGACCTCGTCGAGCGCGACGACGTAGGGTTCGTCGACATCGCGTAGCCGGTCGTATAGGACGTCGCGCGGCGTCGACCGCCGGTGTACGTCGACGGTGCGTCCGACGTCCTCCAGCATGCTGTACAGCACGCGGTACCGCGTGTAGTCGTTCCAGCAGTTGACGTATCCGACCTCGACGTCCGTCTCGCTGTCGAGGCGCTCTATCGAGTGACGCGCGATACACGTCTTGCCGGCGCCCGACGGACCGTGGAGGAAGACGTCGTCGGCGGGTTCGCCCCGCACGGCCGGGCGGAGCGCACGCGCTATCGCGTTGACCTCGCTGTCCCTGTGCTGGACCTCGCGGGGCAGGAAGTCCTCCTGGAGGGCGCGGGCGTCGGATATCAAGACAGCGGCCATATGGCGTCGGCGAGTATAAATCGAACCATCGCGATGGCGGCGTTTCGTCTCGCGTCGACCGCTCGGCGTCCGCCCGCCGAGACGTAACGAAACCCCTTTTCGCTCTGCCGAGGTAGTTCGCGCCGGATGAGCGACCTCATCGCCGTAGTCGACGACGAGGTGTGCAACCCCGACAAGTGCGAGCACGAGTGCGTGAACTTCGACCCGCTCAACCGCTCGCCCACGGGCCCCGATGGCTTCCACATAGACGAGGAGTCGGGCAAGGCACGGATAGAGGAGTCGCTCGTCATGGAGGGACACCGGATAAGCGCCAACAAGTGTCCGTTCGACGCCATAAAGCTCGTAAACCTCGAGGTCGAGTCCGGCGAGAAGCTACATCAGTACGGCGAGAACCAGTTCAGGCTGTACGGCCTGCCCGCGCCCAAAGAGGACCGCGTAGTCGGAGTTCTCGGCCGCAACGGCACGGGTAAGTCGACGGCGCTACGCATCCTCGCGGGCGAACTCGAACCCAACCTAGGGGAGTACGACGGCGACGTCACCTGGAGCGAGGTCGTCACCGCGCACCGGGGTACGGAGCTACAGACCTACTTCGAACTCCTCGCCGAAGGCGACGTCAGGCCGTCTTCGAAGGTCCAGCGTGTCGCAGACGTCGAGCGCGCGTTCACCGGCGAGGTCAGCGACCTGCTCGACAGGCTCGACGAACGCGGCAACGTCGACTCGCTCGTCGAACGGCTCGAGATAGAGGAGACGCTCGACAAAGACGTGTCGGCGCTCTCGGGGGGAGAGCTACAGCGCGTCGCCGTCGCAGGCTGTCTGTCTCGCGACGCCGACGTCTACCTGCTCGACGAGCCGTCGTCGTTCCTCGACGTACGCCAGCGTCTAAACGTCGCTCGCGCCATACGCGAGGAGACCGCGGGGGCGAGCGGAGACCGGCGCGCCGTCGTCGTCGAACACGACCTGGCGACGCTAGACGTCGTCAGCGACCTCGTGCACGTCGCCCACGGAGAGCCGGGTGCGTACGGCATGATATCCAACGCGATGTCGTCGCGCGTCGGCGTAAACCAGTACCTCCGGGGCTACCTCGAGAGCCACAACCTCCGTATACGCGACGAAGAGATAAACTTCGAGCGCGGTACAGCGGGCACGTCGGCGGGCGACGTCGTCGTCGAGTACCCCGGGCTTCGGAAGGAGTACGACGGCTTCTCGCTCGACGTCGAGGCCGGCGACCTCAGGGAGGGCGACGTCGTCGGAGTGCTCGGCGAGAACGCCATCGGCAAGTCGACGTTCGTGAAGATGCTCGCTGGCGAGGTAGAGCCGACGGAGGGAGACGTCGACCTCCCGGTTTCGTTCTCCTACAAGCCCCAGCACCTCGAGGCCCGCGACGTCAAGGTCGAGTACCTGCTGATGGAGGACGTAGACCTGTCGAGCCAGAGGTACAGGTCGCTGGTCGAGCGACCGCTCGGTCTCGACGACCTCTACGACAACAACGCCGCGGATCTATCGGGCGGCGAGCTACAGCGCGTCGGCGTCGCCGCGTGTCTCGGACGCGAGGCCGAAGCCTACCTGCTCGACGAGCCGTCGGCGTACCTCGACGTCGAGACCCGTGTGTCACTCGCTAAGTCGCTGCGTCGTTTCGCGCGCGACGCCGAGGTCGCCGTCGTCGTCATCGACCACGACCTCGTCTTCCTCGACTACATCTCCGACCGCACGCTGGTGTTCGAGGGCGAGCCCGGAAGGCGGGGCCGCGTCGGCGCCCCCGTCGACGTGGCGGAGGGCTTCGACGTCTTCCTGGAGTCCGTCGACATGACGTTCAGGAGGGATCCGGACACCGGTCGGCCGCGCGCCAACAAGGCCGGCAGCCAGAAGGACCGCGGTCAACGCGAGCGCGGTCGTTTCTACGAGTAGGTTTTTCGCGGCCGCGGCCGTCGACCGAACGTGGAGTTATCTCAGGTCTACCTGGTCGTCGACGACCTCGGCTCGGAGCGGGGCTTTCACGAGCGCGCCCTGGGGCTCTCGCCGCGTCGCGTCGGCGAGTCGAGCGTCGAGTACGCCGTCGGAGACGTCGACCTCAAGCTGCAGACGGCGTTCCCCGACGACGTGCTTTCGGAGTACGGCATGCGGCCGCCGTCGCGCGAGCCGGGTGACGACGCCGTCGTCGTCCTCGAGACAGGTGGTCTGGACGACGCCGCCGGCCGTCTGAGCCGCGCGTTCGAAGACGGCGTCGACGGCGAACTCATGTACGGCCCCCGGGAGACCGACTGGGGCGAGCGTATCCTGCTCGTTCGGTCGCCTTCGGACCACGTCTACGAACTCCGGTAGGTGTGGC
>JBKGYY010000059.1:0-8117 GCA_046545855.1 Halobacteriales archaeon
GGTAGGACTAGGGCCTTCCAAGCCCTCAGCCCGGGTTCGAATCCCGGCCGGCGCAACCTACGGTTATACGTGCCCCCACGCTGTAACGCAAACTGTCTGTTTCGCTCCACTCAACAAGCCGTACCGAGGCATGCGGAGCGACAGCGGAGCATGCCTCCTCCGTCCCCAAGTTCGGATGAAGTGGATGGGACGGCGCGGATTTGAACCGCGGTCCACACGTCCCAAACGTGCGAGGATACCAGGCTACCCTACCGTCCCGCGTCTGGGTTTGGTTCCTTCCGGGTTTGTTCGTTTCGGTAGTGGGCGACGTCGGCCGACGGTGTTTTATCGTCGGCGGTTGTCCGGGGCTACATGGAGCCAGCCGAGTGGAGCTTCCACGACTGGGGGTTGGTGGCGGCCGGCCTGCTGTCCGTCGCCGGCGTCGTCGTCGAGCCGTTCCTCGGTCCTCTGTTCGGCGCCGGGCTGGTGACGCTGGGGTACGCCGAGCGCGAGTACGACGGCGCGCTCGAACTGGGTCACGCGCTACACCGTCTCGGTATCGTGCTCGCCGTCGTCGGCTTTCTCCGTGTAGTCTACTGGCTGGTGTTCTGAGAGCGGATGGCGGGCGGTCGGTCGCGTGCTCGGGCGGGCGGCAGGGGACAAGAGAGAAGTACCAGCACGGCGTGTCTAATCCATGCTCGAACCCGGGGACAGCGCTCCCGACTTCACGCTCGAGACGACGGAGGGTACGTTCGCTCTCTCGGACGTCGAGGGTGCCGCGGTGATCTTCTTCTTCCCGAAGGCCGGCAGCAGGGTCTGCACCAAGGAAGCGTGTGGGTTCAGGGACGAACTCGACGAGCTAAAGGGATACGACGCCAGGGTGCTCGGCATATCGTCGAACGACGGCCTCGAGAGACTGCGTGAGTTCGCGCGGGAGCACGACCTCGACTACCCGCTCGCCAGTGACGTGGACGGGAAGGTAGCCGAGAGGTACGGCCTCGGCGGCCTGCTCGGCCTGGGCCACCGTATGAAGCGCGCCACCTACGTCGTAGACGACGGCGTCGTGGTCGAAGCCATAAAGGGCTTGCTTAGCTCGGACAAACACGTCGAAGGCAGCCTGGAGGCCGTGGAAGACCTCGGATGACCGACTCGATGGAGCACGAGACCTACTTCGAGAGCCTGGACGCCGAACTAGAGAGGGCCTACGCGCTCGCCGAGCGCGCGCGAGAGCGAGGCGGTGATCCGTCTACCGAGGTCGAGATTCCCGTGGCTCGCGACCTAGCCGACAGGGTGGAGAACCTCGTTGAGGTCGACGGAGTCGCCGAGCGTATCCGCGACCTCGAAGAAGAGCTAGAACGAGAGGACGTAGCGCTCGAGCTCGCTCGAGAGTTCGCGGAAGGCGCCTTCGACCTCGACGGCTCGACGGGACGCGTCGAAGCCGCGGTTCGCACGGCCGTCGCGCTCCTGACGGAGGGCGTCGTCGCGGCGCCCATCGAGGGTATCGACGCCGTCGAGGTCACGGACGGCGGCTACGTCCGCGTCGAGTACGCGGGACCGATACGTAGCGCGGGCGGGACGGCGCAGGCGCTCAGCGTCCTGATAGCCGACTACGTCCGCCGGGAGATAGACGTCGCGGCGTTCGAGGCCACGGACGAAGAGGTCGAGCGGTACGTCGAGGAGATAAACCTCTACGACGACGAAGTCGGACTCCAGTACTCGCCTCCGGACGACGAGATACGTTCGATAGTCGAGAACTGCCCCGTATGTCTCGACGGCGAGCCGACGAGCGAGCGCGAGGTTAGCGGCTACCGCGACTTAGAGCGCGTCGACACCAACAGGGCTCGCGGCGGAATGTGTCTCGTCGCCGCCGAGGGAATAGCGCAGAAAGCCCCCAAGATACTCAAGCACGTCGAGGCGCTCGAGATGGAGGGCTGGAGCTGGCTCGAGAGCCTCGTGGGGTCGGGCTCCGACGACGGAGACAGCGAGCGAGACGGACGCGAGATACAGCCGGAGTCGAAGTACCTCTACGACCTCACGGCCGGTCGACCGATTTTCTCTCATCCGTCTCGACCCGGGGGCTTCCGGCTTCGTTACGGCCGGGCGCGTAACACGGGTTTCGCGGCCTCCGGCGTGTCGCCTGCGACGATGGCGGTCGTCGACGACTTCCTGGCGACGGGCACACAGCTCAAAACCGAGAGACCCGGTAAGGCCCAGGGCGTCGCGCCCGTCGACGGCATCGAGGGCCCGACGGTCAGGCTGCGTAACGGCGAGGTCCGGCGGCTGGACGACGTCGAGGAAGCCCGGAGGGTGCGGAACGCCGTCGAAAGCATACTCGACGTCGGCGAGATAGCGGTTCCCTACGGCGAGTTCCTGGAGAACAATCACCCGTTGATGCCGGCGTCGTACACCGTCGAGTGGTGGCTTGAGGACCTCGCTGCGTCGGACGCCGACGTAGACGAGCTCGGCCGGGCGTTCGACCTCGGTTCGCTGTCGGCGAAGCAGGCGTTCCACCTGTCGGAGAAGTACGATGTCCCGCTGCATCCGGGCTACACCTACCTCTGGCACGACGTCTCGATGGAGGAGTACGACGTTCTAGCCCGGGCGTTCGAAGCCGCCGGAGGAGGGGATGGAGTGAAGTACGCGGGCCCGGATGCCGCGGACGTCGCAAAAGCGCCCGAACGCTTGCTCGTACCGCATCGACAGCGACGTGACGTCGACGAGGTGGACGCCGTCGAGGTCGAAGGAGACCACGCGCTGGCGCTCGAGAGATGTCTGTCGACCGAAGTCGACGCCGAAGACGCCGTCGAGGCGGCTTCGATCGCGTCGGGCGTCGACGTCCGACGACGTGCGCCCACGCGCGTGGGAGCGAGGATGGGGAGGCCGGAGAAGTCGAAGGAACGCGAGATGAGCCCCGCGGTGCACTGTCTGTTCCCGCTCGGCGAGGCAGGGGGCTCGCAGCGCGACATAGACGAGGCGACGTCTTACGCCGACTCGATGCAGGACCGCGTAGGCGTGCTCGAGGTGTCGGTCGGCGTCCGGCGGTGCGAGCGGTGTGAGACGGAGGGCTTCCGCGCGGTCTGTGAATGCGGCGAAAGGACGTCCCCGGTTCGTCGCTGCCGGGACTGCGACGTCGAGGCCGAAGGCGACGTATGCCCGCGGTGCGAGGGAGACGTCGACTCCGTCGGCCGCGTCGAGGTCGACCTGAAGTCGGAGTACAGCCGTGCTCTCGACGCCGTGGGCGAGAGGAGGAACTACGACATACTCAAGTGCGTCAAGGGATTGACGAGCGAGCACAAGACGCCGGAGCCGCTCGAGAAAGGCGTCCTCCGCGCAAAACACGACGTCACTACGTTCAAGGACGGCACCGTGCGGTACGACATGACGGACCTGCCGCTCACGGCTTTCCGGCCGCGTGAGCTGGACGTCTCGGTCGAGCGGCTCCGCGAGCTCGGGTACGAACGCGACGTCGAAGGCGAGGTGCTGGAGACCGACGACCAGGTCGTCGAGCTCCGTGTGCAGGACGTCGTGCTCAGCCGTGACTGCGCCGAACACATGAAGAAGGTAGCGGACTTCGTCGACGACCTCCTGGAGTCGTACTACGGCGTCGAGCCGTACTACGAGCTCGACCGGCCGGAAGACCTCGTCGGCGAGCTAGTGATGGGCTTGGCTCCGCACACGAGCGCCGGCGTGCTCGGCCGCGTGGTCGGCTTCACGTCCGCGTCCGTCGGATACGCCCATCCGTTCTTCCACGCCGCCAAACGACGTAACTGCGACGGAGACGAGGACTGCGTGATGTTGCTCCTCGACGGCCTGCTGAACTTCTCGCGGTCGTACCTCCCGGACCGCAGGGGCGGCAGGATGGACGCGCCGCTCGTCATGACGTCGCGCATCGACCCCCTCGAGATAGACGACGAGGCGCACAACGTCGACAAGTCGACGTCTTACTCGCGTTCGTTCTACGAGGCGACGTTGGAGCACGAGGACCCGAAGGACGTCGATGTCCACGTCGCGGAAGACGACCTGGGTTCGACGGAGGCGGTGTCGGGCTTCCGTCACTCGATAGAGACGTCGGACGTCGCGAGCGGCCCCGACAACTCGGCTTACAAGACGCTCGGCAGCATGGTCGAGAAGACCGAGAACCAGCTCGAGGTCGCGAGGAAGACGCGCGCGGTCGACGAGGCCGACGTCGCCGAACGCGTCATCGAGTCGCACTTCCTCCCGGACCTCATCGGCAACCTCCGTGCGTTCTCGCAGCAGGAGTTCAGGTGTACGTCGTGTAACGACAAGTACCGGAGGCCACCGCTGTCCGGCGGCTGCGAGTGCGGCGGAGACCTCACGCTCACGGTGCACGAGGGCAGCGTGAAGAAGTACCTCGAGGTGTCGCTACGCGTCGGAGAGGAGTACGGTGTCTCGGGTTACACGATGCAGAGGCTGGACCAGCTCAGCCGCCAGATATCCAGCTTGTTCGAGGACGACCTCAGCAGGCAGTCGGGTATCGCGGAGTTCATGTAGCCGCGGCGTCCGGTTCGTTCGCGAGCCGTCGCCGTACGCCCGGGGTTTGAGAAGGCATAAGGGGGCTTCGGCTTTACTTCTAGGTGATGCAGGAGGTCTTGCTTCTAGCTACGGGGATACTGACCGCGGTCTTCGTCGGCGTCAACGTCGGTGGGTCGTCGACGGGCGTCTGCTTCGGCCCCGCGGTCGGCAGCGACCTCATCGGCATGCGGCTGGCGAGCGCTTTGATGGCCGTCGTCGCGTTCGTCGGCGGCGTCGCCGTCGGCCCCAACGTCGTCGATACTATGGGCCGCGATCTCGTGCCACCGTCCCAGTTCACTCTCGTGGCGTCGACGGCCATCCTGTTGTTCACGGGCATCGGTCTCACGATGAGCAACTACCTCCGTATCAGCGCGAGCACGAGCCAGATAGCCGTCGTCGCCATCGTGGGCATGGGCGTCGCTCTCGGCTCGCTCGACTGGGGTGTGTTCGGCGTCATACTCACGTGGTGGATAGTCAGCGCGATAATCGCGTTCTGGCTATGCGTAGTCATCGGCCGTTATCTCTACGACGACTTCGTGTCGTTGCTCGACCTCGAGCGTCGTGGCGCGCGCGTCGCGCGCGTCTTCGTCGTTCTCGTCGGATGCTACATGGCGTTCAGCGCGGGCGCGTCGAACGTCGCGAACGCAGTCGCGCCGCTCGTGGGTTCGGACGCCCTCGGGATGTACGAGGGCGTGGTTCTCGCGGGCCTCGCTATAGCCGTGGGAGCCTTCCTCATCGGGCCGCGGACGATGGAGACGATAGGCAACCGTATCACGGACATGACGCTCGAGGCCGCTATGATAGTCGAGCTGATATCCGCGACCATCATAACCATGCTGAGCCTCGCGGGCGTCCCGGCCAGCCTCGCGATAGTCGCGACGACGGCGGTCATCGGTCTCGGCTGGGGCCGGGCGACCCGCCGGGTGACTTTGAAGCGGGACGTCGCGCTCGGCGAGCTACCTGACGCCGACCGCCGTCGGATGCACCAGGACCGCCTGAAGCTCTACAAGCTCGACACGTCGCGTCGGATTGTCGCGACGTGGATCATGGCTCCGATAGTCGCGGGTTTGCTCGCCTACGGTTCGTTCGCGCTCGCCGTGAGAGCCGGGCTGATGTAGCCACCGAAACCCACTTACATCGCCGCCGCGGACTTCCCTTTGATGCCAAACCCGCGCTCCGACAAGGGCCACAGCCGAGAGCGCGAGCTAGTCGAGATGTTCTGGCAGGCGGGCTACGGCGTCGTCCGAGTTCCCGCGAGCGGCAGCGCGACCAAGCGACCGCTGCCCGACCTCGTGGCCGGAGACGGCGACACCTACATCGCCGTCGAAGCCAAGTCGAGCGGCAGCGACACCGTCTACGTCGACGGCACGGAGGCCGAGGACCTCATCGAGTTCTCGCGTGCGTTCGGCGCTAAAGCACGCATCGGCGTCAGGTTCGACCGGGAGGACTGGTACTTCTTCCACCCCGGCAAGCTACACGTGACGGGCGGCGGCAACTACCGCGTGAAGCTGGAGAAAGCGTTGCAGGAGGGCGAGGACTTCGACGAGCTAGTCGGCCGAAGCCGTCAGGAGAGGCTAGGCGGCGATACGGCCGAGTGACCTCGAAGCCGCCGTCTCAGAGCCCCCATCCGAACAGCCTGTCGCGGGCGCCGTCCGGCACGTGACGTAGCATAGCCATGACGTCGTGTCCTCGAGACACCCTGTAGCGGGGCTTCGGGCTCGGGCTCTCGGCGGCGTCTGCGACGACGGAGGCGACGCGTCCGGGAGGCACCGTGAGCCGGGACATCGCCCGCGTGCCGACGCCGTCGCCGCCCTCCTGTATAGCCCGGTTGTACCGGCGTACGCCGCGGTACAGGTCGGCGTAGTCCCCGCCGTCCT
The DNA here is from genome assembly GCA_046545855.1 of Halobacteriales archaeon. Lineage (GTDB taxonomy): Archaea > Halobacteriota > Halobacteria > Halobacteriales > Halorutilaceae > JAQZDA01. The sequence goes on from JBKGYY010000059.1 coordinate 6,390, forward strand.
CGATACGTCTCTCGAGTCCGTCGTCGGCTCTGTCCTCGAACGACGTGTCGACGGGTCCGGGTTCGACGAGCACGACGTCGACGTCCCAGTCGGCGACTTCGACGCGCGCCGCGTCGCTAAGGGCTTCTAGAGCGTGTTTCGACGCGCAGTAGACGCCTATGCCGGGCTGTGACACGAGGCCGCCTACCGACGACATGTTGACGACGGTGCCGTGTCGTTGTTCGCGCATCTTCGGCAGCACTTCGCGCATCAGCCGGTGGGGTCCGTAGACGTTGACGTCGAACTGATTGTGGACCTCCCCGGGTTCGGCGTCCTCGACGGTCGCCGTGAGACCGTATCCGGCGTTGTTGACGAGGCAGTCTATCGAGCCGTGGTCCCGTACGACGGCTTCTACGGCTCGCTCGCAGTCCCCGTCCACGGTGACGTCTAGCTCGAGGGTCACGGCTCCCTCCCGTTCGAGTTCCTCTACGTCCGCAGTGTCGCGGGCGCTGGCGTAGACCCGCCAGCCCCGGTCGAGGAACTCCTCCGCCGTCGCCCTGCCGATGCCGCTCGAACAGCCGGTTACGAGGACGGAGTCGTGTCTCATACGCTGTCCGTCGCGCCCGACAGACATAAATCCGACCCGGTCTCAGTATCTCCGGAGCCTCTGTACTCGTTTCTCTGTCGGCGGATGCGTGCTGAATATCCTTTCGAGAAGCGCGCGGTCGCCGCCGTGTATGCAGAGGGCGTTGACGCGTTCGTCTACGTGCACGCCATCGCTCGACCGGTCTAGCTTCTCGAGCGCGCGGGCGAGCGGTTCACCGCGGCCTATGGCTTCTGCTGCGTCGGCGTCGGCGACGTACTCCCGGTAACGGCTTATCGCGAGCACGAAGATCATCACGAGCGTCTGCGCGAGCATCGAGAGCATCCAGCCGACGAGCATAGCGCCGATGTTCCGGTTGCCCATCACGGTTACGAAGTAGACGGCCATGCCGATCATCGAGGCTATCGACTGACCGATCACCATCATCACGACGTCTCGGTTCCTGATGTGGCTTAGCTCGTGCGCTATCACGCCGTCGAGTTCGTCTCGGTCGAGAAGCTGGATTATCTCGGTCGAGAGCACGACGACTCCCGCGCCCTTGCGGCCGACGGCGAAGGCGTTGGGCACGCCCATCTCGGCGACCATGACGCGGGGTTTGTCTATCTCCATCTCGCGCGACAATCGTTCGACTGCCTGGTGTATCCTCGCGCCCTCCGACGTCGACTGATCGAGGTCTCTGGCTCCTATGCTCCAGAGAGCCATCTTCTTCCCGAGCACGTACTGGAAGCCGACGAAGCCCAGCGTCGCTACAGTCAGGAGCGGCCATATCCCCTCGCCCCAGACGGCTATGGCGGCGCCCGCGAGCACGAGGTAGAACCCGAACAGCACGGTGGCCGCCGCCACCATCCGGAGCTTCAGGTTCGTGTGCATGTCCATGTTCGACCGTAGGAAGACGGCACATATAAGCTTGGCCTAAACACCTGACTCCTCGGGTTTGCGACTGCGTCGCCACAAAGCTTTATCCGTCGCTGAGCCGCATCGAAGACCATGGGATACAGCGTAACCGAGAAGATAGTCAGGGACCACCTCGTCGAAGGCGAGACGGTGCCGGGCGAGGAAGTCGGCCTCGAGGTAGACCAGGTTCTCTCGCAGGACACGACGGGGACGATGGTCTGGCTCCAGTTCGAGGCGATGGAGCTCGAGGA
>JBKGYY010000060.1:0-8053 GCA_046545855.1 Halobacteriales archaeon
CCGGTCGTTCCCTAGTTCGAGGACTCCGTCAGACTTCGTCCTCGAACCAACCCTTGTAGGTCTTCACGCGCTCGGTGCGCTCTCGCGCGATGCGCTTACCCGTCTCCGTCTCCAGCCTGTCCATCATCTTCTCGCCGCGGTCTATCACCCGCTGAATCATCTCCGGCACGTCGCGGTGAGGCCGCGACTCGTAGCCCACTCGCATCACGAGCAGGGTGGCGCCCGCGACACCTATCTTGTCGATAGAGTCGGCCTCGATGAGCACCTTGGACTCCAGCGGCATCTCGTCGTGCATGTCGTCCGTGTGTTCGCGTATCACCCGTGCGACGCGGTCGACGAAGCCCTCGGGATACCCCTCGCGCGACAGGTACTTCTGCGCCACCCAGGCGCCCTCCTCGGCGTGACGCTCCTGCTTGACCTCGAACTTCGCGACGTCGTGGAACAACGCCGCGACACGCACGACGTCGACGTCCGCGCCCTCTCCACGCGCGATGCGCTCCGCGAGGTCCACGACGCCTATCGTGTGGTCGAAACGGTAGTCTCCGGCGTGCCAAGGGTACCACCTCATCCTGTCGCCGTCCTTCCTAACGGTGTCCTCCAGATGGTCGCGAACGAACTCCGCCATACGCCGGAACTCGTCGTAGTCGACCTCGACTTCGGCGACGGCGTCGCTCACACGGTCCACCTCCTCTCCACGGGGCTCGAACTGTTCATGTTGATACCTGGTTGGACACGAGACCTAATAGGGGTTAGGGAAGAACCGGCTGTCACGACGCGACAACGGTGATCGAGGTCGTCGACGCCTCAGTACTTGACCTTGATAGCGTCGACGGGGCAGACGTCCTCGCAGAGGTAGCAGCCGATGCAGTCGGACTCCCTCGCGGGCGACGCCTTGCGTTCGCTCTCCGGGTGGTCCGGCGAGTCGACCCACTCGAAGACGTCGACGGGACAGTCCTCGAGACACGCGCCGTCCGCGATACAGATGTCGAAGTCGACGGCGACGCGCGTGCCGTGGATACCGAGCTTCTCCGGCGGGTCGACGGGGCCCCACACCTCGTATCCGTACTCCTCGTGCTCCTCGACTACCTCCCTGTTGTCCTCGAAGTCCGGGTCTATAGCCATGGTAACAGATGACGAGGACGGGTATTAACGCTTTTGCCGTTAGACCCCCCGGATGTCGGCCGCAGCGGGCGAACTCCGCCGGCGTACGTAGAAACGGAGCGCCCACGGGCTCAGCCGACCCCGTGTCAGCCGTCTACTCGGCCTCGGACTCCTCCGTCAGCGCCTCCACCTCTTGCTCGAGGTCCTCGACGTCTCCCACGCCACCGAGACCCATGCCGCCCATGCCAGGCATCCCGCCGTGGACGTCGTCGTGGTCGAACGTCTCGCGGACTACGACGCGGTCGACGTCGAATCGATGCATGAGGTCGTCGACTACCTGCTGCTTCGTGAACATCCACTGCTGGTTGAACGACAGCGCTTGATCCGCCTCGATGTACAATACGTCGACCTCTACCTCCTCTTCGACCTCGGTCTCCTCGCCGTCGTCCTCCTCGACGCGGATCTCGGTCTTAGTCTCCGTTCCCCGGCTGACGTCCGGGGACACACCCACGCGTTGTTCGATGACCGCCGCCGCCCTCTCGAGTTCGTCTTCGACGACGCCGACGACCTCGAACTCGTACTCGAGGTCGTCGCCCGCCAGCGGGTGGTTGAAGTCCACGCGGGCGCGGCCGCCGATTATCGTTTCGACGAAGCCCTGGCGGCCGTCGACCTCGACCTGGGCGCCGGGATAGCGGTCGTCCTCCGGTATCTTCTGGGCGTTCAAAGTCCGGACGTCGTCGGGGTCGTGCTCGCCGAACGCCTCCTCCGAGGGCACGACGACCGAGCCCGTGTGTCCCACGGAAGAACCGACTATCTCGCTCTCGACGCTCTCGAAGAGAGCGCCTTCACCCAGGCCTATGACGCGCGGCCCGAACTCGCGGCCCTCCGTCTCGAGTCCCTCGGATTCCGCGACGTCGGCGTCCGTGGTGTCGATAACCCTTCCGTCTTCTTCGTCGGCGACCCGTGCGGTGAACTCCAGCCGTACGAAGTCGCCTTCCTCTATCGCATCCTCTACGTCGTCATCGCCGCTGTCTCCACCGGCTTCGCTCCCCCCGGCTTGCTCGTCCCCGGCGTCCTCCACGGCTTCCTCGTCCTCGACGTTTCCGCCGGTATCCTCTGTCTCCTCGGGCTCGGGTTCTCCTTCGGTTTCCGTCTCTACGTCCTCTTCGTCCCTGGCTTCCTCGTCTTCCTCGGTGTCGCTCATACGAGGAGAGTCGGCCGACCGCTACTTAACTTGAACTAAATCGCTACACGTCCCTGTTACCCGCAGCCCAAACTTACTTCGAACCCGCCTCCGAAAGCCGGGTATGCCGGCCATAGAGGCCCGCGGTCTAACCAAGCGGTACGGCGACGTAGTCGCCGTCGACGACCTCGATATAGCTGTAGACGACGAGGTATTCGGCTTCCTGGGGCCGAACGGCGCGGGCAAGACCACCGCGATAGACCTGTTGCTCGGGTTCAAGCTACCAACGTCCGGCGAAGCCGAGGTGCTCGGCCGTCCCGCGGGAGACACGGAGACGCGTAGACGAATGGGTGTCCTCTCCGAGGACATCGGTGTCTATCCCAGGCTCACGGGACGCGAGCACCTGGAGTTCGCCGCGAGGTCGAAGCAGGTCGACCTAGACGTCGACGGCTTGCTCGAACGAGTCGGACTCGACGCAGGCGACCGACGCGCGGGAGGTTACTCGAAGGGCATGGAGAAACGGCTCGCTCTCGCCGTCGCGCTAGTCGGGCAACCCGACTTGCTAGTGCTCGACGAACCCACGAGCGGCCTCGACCCCAACGGCGCCAGACGGATGCGCGAGATAGTCGAGGAAGAGAACGAACGAGGCGCCACGGTGTTCTTCTCGTCCCACGTTCTCGGTCAGGTCGAAGCCGTCTGCGAGCGAGTCGGCATCATACAGGACGGACGAATGATACAGGTCGACTCCATCGACGGACTCCGCGACGGCGTGCACGCTGCGGCGTCGCTCGGCGTCAGAGTCGACAGAGACATCGATGCGGCAGCCGACGCCGCACGAGACGTAGACGGAGTGGTCGACGTCGCCGTAGACGGCGACGCAGTCGAGATATCGTGCGTCGACGGCCGCGCGAAGCTGAAGGCGCTCGACGCCGTGAGGACGGAGGCCGAAGCCCTGGACGTCTGGACGAGCGAGCGCTCGCTCGAGGATCTCTTCGCCGACTACACGGAGGCAGGATGAACGCCTGGATTCGGGAGGTGGACTCGTGAGCTGGCGTGTCGTCGCGGCCAAGGACTTCCGTGACGGCCTGCGCTCGCGCTCCGTCGTAGCGGTCACGTTGGTCTTCGTAGTGTCGTTCGCGGGCGCGGCTTACCTCTACGGATACCTCGCGGAGGTGAACCCCTCGATGGAGTCGTCGACGACGGCGTTCGCGGGCTTGATGAGCGGCACGGCGTCGTTCTACACGACGTCGCTGGTTTCGCTGATGGGGCTGATGCTCGGTTACTCCGCAGTCGTAGGCGAGCGCGACAGCGGCAGCCTCAAACTCCTCCTCGGGTTGCCTCACAGTCGTCGCGACGCAGTCTTCGGTAAAGCCGTGGGGCGCGGCGTAGTGCTCGTAGGCTCCGTGCTCGCGGGAGTGGTGGCCGCATCGCTCGTCTCCCTGACGTACGAGGAGACTTCCGCCGTCGCGCTCGCCTGGCTCGGCCTGGGTACCGCGGTGCTCGGCCTCGCCCACCTCTCCGTAGGATTAGGTCTCTCCGCCGCTCTAAACAGCCAGTCGCGTGTCACGGCCGCGGTCGTAGGCTACTTCCTCGCCAACAAGTTCCTCTGGGACTCCGGTCTCCTGCCGAGGCTCGTCGTCTACCCCTGGGGGGACGGGCTGTTGGACACCCCTGACTGGTATCCGTACCTCGAGTCTCTCGCACCGAACACGGCTTTTCAGACCGTGATAGACGGCGGCCTCAACGGCTTCGACGGCGTCGGAGGCGTAGCGCTCGCAGCGCTAGCGTTCTGGGTGGTCGCGCCCGTCTCGCTCGGTTACCTAGCGTTCGAAAGAAGCGACATCTGACTTAGTCAGAACTCCATCTCGAACATCCGGACGGACATAGGCGGCGGGTTCGCGTCTTCGACGCAGTTGTACTCGCTGAGGTCTTCGACTCCCGCCTCCGACAGCACGTCTTCGTCGAGCAACGCGTTGCCCGTGTACTCAGAGGGGTCGTTCTTGAGTATCTCTAGGACGGTGTCCGAGAGGATGCGGGGCTCCCGCCAGTCGCGCTCGGTGCCAAGGCCGAAGTACTCGGTCGCCCGTGTCTTTATAGCGGTCACCGGCCAGAACGTGTTGCAGCCGACGTCGTGGTCGTCTAGCTCGCTAGCGAGCGACAGAGTGACGAACGACATACCCATCTTCGACCACGCGTACGGCGCCTTGCCCGGGCTCCTGTCGACCTCTATCGGCGGCGCGTTAGTCAGTATCCACGAGCCGTCTAGCTGCTTCAGGTGGGGGATGAACGCACGCGACGTCAGGAAGGTCCCGCGTACGTTGACGTCTGTCATCAGGTCGAACCGCTTTGGCGAGACGTCCTCGACGTCGGCTATGTGTATCGCCGACGCGTTGTTGATGACGATGTCGACCTCGCCGAACTCGTCTATGGCCTCCTGGGCGGCGGCTTCCACGGCGTCGGGGTCCCTGACGTCTAGCTGTATCGCGAGCGACTCCACGCCTCTCTCGCGGCACGCGTCCGCGGTCTTGTGTATAGTGCCCTCGAGGTCGCTGTCGCTGTCGTCGACCGTCTTGCCAGTCGAGACGACGTTGCAGCCGCAGTCGGCGAGCGCGAGCGCTATCTCCTTGCCGATGCCCCGCGTCGTGCCCGTGATGAACGCCGTGCTGCCGTCGAGGTCCGGTCTCTCGAGTTCCATGCGAGGTAGATGCGACGGGGGTACATATTAACGTGGGATGCCGGCGCCGCGGGCCGTGCGGCCGACGCTACGCCTTCCAGTCGTCGACTACCCGCTGCCACCAGTCCTGACCCCGGAAACCCGTCTCTACGTCGAACACCACGCGGTCGGCTACGTCGCCGTACTCGTCGAGCACCGCGCCGGCGACGTCTTCGACGGGGGCTTCGACGACGAACTCCGAAAGCACGTCGTCGTCGACGAGCGACATCATGTCGCCCCAGCGTCCCTCGCGCGACAGCCTATGTAGCTCCCTGCCGAGGCTCTCCCAGCCGTGAGCCTGCATCACGGGCTTGTAAGCCGGCGTCGAGCCGTAGAACGCCACGCGCATCCTCGCCATCTCGCGGTTCGACTCCGTCTCGCTCTCCGTCGAGCCGGTGACGACGAGCGGGCTCGCGGAGACCACGACGTCGTCGAGCCCCCTGCCGTGTTCCTCGGCGGAGTCCTCGAGCCACGGCAGTATGGACTCACGGAGGTACCGCGGCGTGTTGAACGGGTGGATGCAGATTCCGTCGGCTAGCTCGCCCGCGAGTCGGACGTTGCCTTCGTTGACGGCCGCGAGGTATACCGGCGGCAGCGGCTGGTCGATGGCCCCGGGGTTGAACGCCGTCGTCATCAGGGAGAAAGAGTAGAACTCGCCTTCGTATCCGAACTCCTCGACGTCGCCCTGCCAGTACCGCCAGACGTGGCGCACGGACTCGACCACCTCCCGGAGGCGCTCCGTCGGCCTGCCCCAGTCGACGCTGAACCTGCGTTCGTTGTGCGCCTTGACCTGCGTTCCGAGGCCTAGCACGAACCTGCCGTCCGAGTAACGCTGGAGGTCCCAGCCCTGGTAAGCGAGCGTCATGGGGGACTGTTTGAACGCCGTCGTAATCCGGGTGCCCACCGTGACGTCGTCCGTGCGGTCGACGGCGACGGGCAACGCAGTCATCGAGTCGTAGTCTAGCTCGGGGTTCCAGACGCCGTCGAAGTCCATTTGTTCGGCGCGTTCGGCGCGCTCGCCGGCGTCGGCGTTGAGGCCGTTCAGCATGGCGTCCAGAAGCGGCTTGGATGACATACCCCGTGAGTCGTCCGCCGTATGGATAACTTAATTGCCGGAGTGACTTGGCTCCGACGTCAGGCTCGACGGCTGACGTCGCGCACCCACTCGAGGTAGCCGTCGTTTACGCCGTCGACGTCTCGACGGAGCACCATCGGGACTTCGTAGGGATGTCGCTCGACAACCTCCTCCTGTATCTCTTCGTACGACAGCGCGGTCTTTATCTTGAGCGCCACCTCGTGTTCCTCCACGACTTCGCCCTGCCATCGGTAGATCGACTCGACGTCGTGGAGGTGGACGCAGGCGGCGGCGCCCGCCTCGACCAGCTCGCGAGCCATCTCGGTGGCGTCGTCGCCGGGTAACGTGGTCTCGACTGTTATCACGCCTCCGTGTACGTCTCCGTGTACGAAAACCGTTTTGAGCGCGCCATCACAAGGCAGGCCGTGGTATCTCTGAGCTGGACGTGGGTGCTCTACGGCTTCCTCGTCTACTGGGCGCTCGTCGTCGTTCTAGACAGACGCGGCGTTCTCGAGCGGTACGACGTCAGCGCCGCCGGCCCGATGCTCATGGTGCGCACGCAGCGCGGCAAGAGACTGCTCGACCGCGTCGCGCGCCACAGGAGGTTCTGGCGGGCCTACGGCAACGTCGGCGTCTTGCTCGCGGGCTTCGTGATGGTCTTGAGCCTCTACTTCGTGCTACGGATAGGCTACATAAGCGTGTTCGACACCCCGGAGCCGACGTCTTTGACCGAGCCGCGCAACGTGCTCGTCGTACCCGGAGTCAACGACTTCCTGCCTCTCTCCATGACTCCGGAGATAGTCCTCGGTCTCCTCGTGGCCATCGTAGCCCACGAGGCCGGTCACGGCGTGCTCTGTCGCGCCCAGGACATCGGTGTGTCGAGCATGGGCGGCGTCTTCCTCGCGGCCCTGCCGATGGGCGCGTTCGTCGAACCCGACGACGACGAGGTCGAGGAGGCGTCGCCGGCCGCCCGGACGCGTATGTTCTCGGCGGGCGTGATGGCGAACTTCGTGTTGACGGTCGTGTTCTTCGTCGCGCTCGCGGCTCTCGCGGGCGCCGTCACCCCCGTCGGGGGCGTCGGAGTCCAGTTCGTCGAAGACGGCTCCGCCGCAGACGAAGCCGGCGTACAGCAGGGCGACGTCGTCCGCTCGATAGACGGCGGCGAGCTTTCGAGCTACGAAGACTACGTGTCGGAGGTCGAGGAGACGAGAGGCGAGGTGGTCCTCGGGATCACTAGGGACGGCGAAGACCTCGAGCGGACGATAGAGCTGGACGCCTCGGAGGGCGTCCGTATCAGCGAAGTCGAGGACGGTGAGGCCGCCGACGAAGCAGGACTCCGGGCCGACGACGTGCTCGTCTCCGTCGGCGGACGGGAGGTCGAGAACGTCAACGACCTCCAGGAGGCGCTTTCGGGCACGTCGGAGGGCGACGAGGTCGAGGTGGAGTTCGAGCGCGACGGCGAACGCAGGACCGTTTCCGCGGTGCTCGGCGCTCATCCGGTCGAGGACGTCGGCTTCCTCGGAGTCAACCACCTGACGCGTTCGGAGGAGGTCGGGTTGACGCCGTACGACGTCGAGGGGCCGCTGTCTCTCCTGGCTTCGTACGACCCCGTCGACTGGGTTCTCGCGGTCTTCCTGCCTCTCGGTCTAACGGGCTCCAGGTTCTTCGGCTTCGACGGCTTCGTGATGGGTTTCTACGAGCTAGAGGGCGCTGCGGCGGCGTTCGGCGGCGTCTACTGGTTCGCGCTGAACGCGCTCTACTGGTCGGCGTGGGTGAACTTCAACCTCGGTCTGTTCAACTGCATCCCGGCGCTGCCTCTCGACGGCGGACACGTCTTCCGCGAGGCAGTGGGCCGCGGTCTGTCGTACCTCGGCGGACTGCGCGAGAGCACGCAGGACATGGTGGCGGACGCCGTGTCGGTCGCCGTGGCCGTCCTCCTGTTCGGGAGCATGGTGTTGATGGTCGCGGCTCCGCGGTTGCT
>JBKGYY010000061.1:0-8001 GCA_046545855.1 Halobacteriales archaeon
GCGCGACGTCGCAGGCGCACGAGGCTACGAAACCGAGGTCTCGACGCGCGAAGTCAAGAGCTACAGCGAGGGCGTCAACCACGTCGTACACGACGTCGAGCTAAGCCGCGGGCGGACGTAGCTCACGCGGCCTCTATCTCTATAGCGGGCTTGCCAGGCACGGCTTTGTCACTGCGTTCGCTGTCGCTGTCCTCCGCCGCCTCCACTGCGACGGTGCAGTCGAACTCGCGTTCGACGAGCCAGGCGGCGCGCTCCAGCGCCTCCACCTCTCCCTCCTGCGGTAGCTCCGGCTCCAGCGACCTGAGGTTCTCCTGCAGGTAGCCGCCGTACTTAGCTGCCGCGTCGCCGTGCTCCCGTACCTCGTCCTCCTGCATTATCGCACCCATGACGTCGCCTTCGCCGTCTAGCTCGCGCGCGACGTCGAGCGCCCGGTGCTTCCACTCCGGAGCCACGACGACGCGTATCTCCTCGACTTCCTCGATGTCCGCGACGTCACGTATCTCCCGGACGTCCTCACGCGTGTTCTCGACGAGCCTTCGTTCGAGCACGACGTCTTCGTCGACGTCGACGTCTGGCCAGTCGGCCTCCGCCAGCAGCCCCTCGCCCCCGACGGAACTCCATACTTCCTCGGCGGCGTGCGGCGCGACGGGCGCGAGCGACAGCGCCACCATCCGGAGCGCGCGCTCGACGACTTCGACGTCGGGTTCGTCGCGGTACTCGAGGTACTGTTCGAGCGTCGACACGAGGTCCTTGGCGTGGCGGACGGCGTGGTTGAACCGGTAGGACTCGTACTCGTCTTCCGCCATAGATACGGCGTAGTCGGCCGCCCGCGACACGTAGTCCTCGACCCTCGTGGCTTCGCGTTCGCCCGACGGTACGTCGGCGGCGAGCGCGAGCAGACGCCGGAGGAACGCGTGGTTGGTCTCCACGCCTTTCTCCGTCCAGTCGAAGTCGCGTTCGGGGAGCGCGGCCGACATCGTGAACAGGCGCGCGGTGTCTGCGCCGTAGTCCTCCACGATACGCTGGGGCGAGACGACGTTGCCCTTCGACTTCGACATCTTCTCGCCTTCGAGCAAGACCATGCCCTGCGTCACGAGTTCCGTGAACGGCTCGTCGACGTCGACCATCCCTAGGTCGCGGAGGACGCGAGTGAAGAACCTCGCGTACAGCAGGTGGAGTATCGCGTGTTCGACGCCTCCGACGTAGTGGTCGACGGGCATCCAGCCGTCGGCGACGTCGACGTCGAAAGGCGCGTCTGTTCGGTCTGGAGACGTGTAACGCAGGAAGTACCAAGAGGAGTCGAAGAACGTGTCCATCGTGTCGGTCTCGCGCCGGGCCTCGGAGCCGCAGTTGGGACACGTGGTCTCCACGAAATCCTCGGCTTCCTCGAGCGGGTTGCCGCTAGTCCGAACGAACTCCGGTAGCTCGACCGGCAGGTCTTCGTCGGGCACGAAGACCGGCCCGCAGTCGGAACAGTGGACGACTGGTATAGGCGTCCCCCAGTATCGCTGACGGCTGATGAGCCAGTCCCTCAAGCGGTAGTCGACTGTCTCGCGCGCTCCATCGATGTCTTCGACGAGTGCGTCGCGCGCTTCCTCGCTCGTCATCCCGGTGTAGTCACCGCTGTCGACTAGCACGCCGTCTTCGGTGTACGCCTCCTCCCGTACGTCGACTTCCCGGCCGTCTCGTGGCTCGACGACGCCACGTATCTCGACGTCGTGTTCCAGTGCGAACTCGTGGTCGCGTTCGTCGTGCGCGGGAACCGCCATTATCGCTCCCGAGCCAACGTCCATCATCACGAAGTCCGCGACGTAGACGGGCACGCGTTCGCCGTTCACGGGGTTGACGGCGTCGACGCCTGCGTAGACCCCGCGTTTCTCACCTCCGGGCTCGCGGTCCTCGGGCACGCTGTCGACGAACTCCGCGACAGCGTCGTCTTCCTCCGCGAGCGCCCGGGCTACGGGGTGTTCGGGCGCGAGCGCCACGTAGGTAGCGCCGTATATCGTGTCGAGACGCGTCGTGAACACCTCGACGGGGCCGTGACCCTCTACCTCGAACTCCGCGGTGGCGCCTTCCTGCCGGCCTATCCAGTTGCGCTGCATCTCCTTGACGCTGTCCGGCCATCCGTCGAGTCCATCGAGGCCGTCGAGGAGCTCGTCGGCGTACTCCGTGATACGGAGGTACCACTGGGGCAGCGCGCGCGTCTCTACGACGGCGTCGCAACGCCAGCACCTGCCGTCCTCCACCTGCTCGTTCGCCAGCACCGTCTCGCAGTCCGGACACCAGTTGACGTCGCCCTCACGGTACTCCACGAGTCCCTCGTCGGCGAACCGCTTGAACAGCCACTGGTTCCACCGGTAGTAGTCGGGCTCGCACGTCGTGACCTCGCGGCTCCAGTCGTATCCGAAGCCCATCGCCTCCATCTGATTTCGCATCGTCTCGATGCACTCGGCGGTCCAGGTAGCCGGGTCGGTGTCGCGTTCGAGCGCGGCGTTCTCCGCAGGCAGGCCGAACGAATCCCACCCCATGGGATGCAGCACCTCGTCGCCCTGCATACGCCGGTATCGCGCGAAAGCGTCGGTTATAGTGTAGTTCCGGACGTGGCCCATGTGTAGCTTGCCGCTGGGATACGGGAACATCCCGAGGACGTACCTCCGGGGTTCGGCTTCGTCGGTGGCCTCGAAGACACCTGCTTCCTCCCACCTGCTCTGCCAGCGTCGCTCTACCTCCTCGTGGTCGTAGTCGTGGCTCTCTGTGTCTACTTGCAAGACAGGTTCACCCCGTTGAACTCGGAGCTGTGGCCGGTTTCAGCGGACGTTTCCCCGGCCCAAAAAACGATCACTCCGAACTATCTCCATGGTCGACGTTACCGGGGTGACGGCATAAAGCTTGGCAAACGACGGCGAGACAGGTCGACGTAACCGCAAGCGAAAAGCGTTCGGCCGTCGTAAGTAAGTCGATGCCCGACACCGCAGGCGTGGTGCTAGCGGGCGGCGACAGCGAGAGGTTCGGTGAACGCGACAAAGCACGGGCGTACGTCGGAGGTCTGCCGTTGATCGAGAGAGTCGTGTCGGCGCTCGACGAAGCTACGGACGCGACTCCGGTCGTCGCAGTAGACCGCGACGAGACGGCGAGGTCGCTCGACGAAGTCGTCGACTCCGACCACCGGTTCGTCGTCGACGGCGAGGGAGAGGGACCCATCGCGGGCTTCAAGGCGGCGTTGTCCGTCGTCGAAGCAGAGCACGTCTTCGTCTGCGGATGCGACATGCCGTACCTCGACCCCGACGTCGTTACGTCGTTCCTGGAGAAGCTCGACGGACCGGAGGCCGTCGCTCCCGTCGAAGACGGCGTGCTAGACCCCTTGCACTCCGCCGTACGTAGGCCCGAGGCCGAGAACGCCGTCCGCGAGGTACGAGACGACGAAGGCGTCTACGACGTCTTGAACCGACTCGAAGTAGACGAGGTAGAGAAGACCGCCGACGTCCGCAGGAGCGCCACCAACGTCAACACGCCGGAAGAACTCGAGTCCCTCGTGGCGGAGGAGAGGTCTCAGACGTAGGTTTCGTGGAGTTCCACGGAGTCGAGGTCGGTGTGTTCGAGCACCGTCTCGACGTAGCCTCGTCTGGCGTCGTCCCAGTCGGAGTCGGGCGACGTGGGCTCTCGTTCGACTTCGACGGCTCCGTCGACGACGTCTACCTCCGCTCCGTGTACGGTTAGAGCGAACGTCTCCGCGAGCGCCCGGGCTCTGTCGGCGTCGTCTTCGACCACCTCTTTCACCTCGTACTCGTACGTCAGCTCCTGGCCCGCGAGAGGGTGGTTGAAGTCGACGACGGCGACGCCGTCTTCGACCTGGTCGACGTGACCGACGTCGCCTCCTACATCGACGCGGGCGCCGGAGACCCGGGCCGACTCCGGCAGCGCTTCTACTTCGACTTCCTCGACACGGCCGGGGTCCCGGGCTCCGAACGCCTTCGACGGAGGTACCCTTACCTCGCCGGAGTCACCTGGCTCGGCGCCGAGCAAGGCGTCTTCGAGCGGCGGGAAGACGTGTCCCTCTCCGACGACGACGGCCACTGCTCCGTCTCCGCCGACGTCGTCGACCCTTGCTTCCTCAGCGACTTCGGGGTACGTCGTGTCTACCACCCTGTCGTGGGACGTCCGAGCCGTGTAGTTGAGACGCACCACGTCTCCGACCTCTACGGCCATCAGAACTCGGGTGCCACGTTCGTCGCCTTGAAGCTCATCTCGTCCTTCAGCTCGCTCTCGCCGAGGCGTTCGACGCGGCCCTTCCCGTACTTTAAGCCGGGGTTGGGGTTCGCGGGGTCGAGGTACGCCGGCACGATGTCGTTGTTCACCTGTTCGGGGTAGAGCCAGTACGCGAACGCGACGCCCTCGGGGCATACCTGGCCCTGCGGTGGGTCCTCGGTGACGTAGGCGACCGCGGTGAAGCTGCCCTCGGTGTTCTCACCGTGCTGGTTGTAGACGTCGTCGTTGACGACCTGGACGAGGTCGCCGGCCTCGATGTCGCGGTCGGCGGCGTCGTCCGGGTGCATCTGTAGGATGTTCTGCTCGTACCGCTTCTTGATGTACTCGAGGCGCTGGTGGGTGTACATGTTCTGCCACAGCCGGTTGACGCGGCCGTTGGTCACCCAGATCTCGCCGTCCTCGGTGTCGGGGCTTATCTGCTCGTAGACGTCGGAGACGCGGTCCCAGTCGGCGCGCTGGAACACCGCCTCGCCGGTGCTCGTGTGGAACCGGTGTTCCATGACCTCGCGTTCGCCGTCGGGCTGGTGGACGCGCGGCGTCCCCTGTAGCTCGCCGTCTTCCTCGTATATCGGCTGCTGGACGCCGTCCTCGTACTCCTCCATCAGTTCCGCGGGGGTGACACCCTGCGCCTCCGCCGCGGGCGCGATGCCTTCGAGCGAGTGATCACCTCCTGTACCGGGGTGTTCCTCGCATATCATGTTGAATATCTCGCGGGAGCTTTCCCAGTCCATGTCGTCGGCGCCGAGACGTCGACCCATCATTGCGAATATCTCCCAGTCGGGTTTCGCGCCCTCGGGGCCGTCCATGAAGCCCTGGTACTGCCGGAACCTGCGTTCGCCGTTCCACCTGTGGTAGTCGCCGCCTTCGCCGGACTCGCACGCGAGAGCGGGGAGCACGATGTCGGCGTACTCCGTCGTCGTGTTGGGGTATATCTCCTGGTGGGTCAGCACCAGACCTCCTTCTTCGATGCGTTCGCGGAAAGCGCGCTCTATCTCGTCGATGTCGGCGCTCTGGGGCTGGGGTCCGCTGGTGCGCTCGCGGACGTGGTTCCTGAGGTCCTGGGTCGCGTACGAGTGACGGAGCGGGTCGTTTCCGATGACGTGCCAGTGGAGTATCTCGCCGTCTCGGACGCGTTCCGTGGCGTTCGGGGCTATCGTCACGTCCTCGACGTTGTCGCCGGTGAAAGTCTGGGTCGAGTGTTCTTCGATGACATCTCCTTCCGTACCAGGCGTCCAGAACCCCTCCTGGTGTCCGCCGAGACGCGTTATACCCGTGCCCTCGCGTCCGACGCTACCGGTGAGCAACGGCAGGTTGGCGTAGGCGCCGGTGTTCTCGTGCGACCAACCCCAGATTAGGCCTTTCTCGAGCATGAACAGCGTGTTGGTCTCGTCTTCGTCGGGCTGCGCGATGAGCTCCGCTGCCTCGCGGATGTCTTCGGCGGCCACGCCGGTTATCTCGGCGGCGTTCTCGGGGGCGTAGACGTCCTGCCCGAGGAAGTCGTAGAGTTCGTCGGGCGTGAGGCCGAACTCCTCCTGGTACCAGCCTTCGTCCTCTATCGTGTCGCGGTCGCTCATCAGGTGTTCGTCGATGAACTCCTCGTCGTGCCAGCCTTCGTCTACGATGACGCGAGCCAGCGAGTTCAGGAGCACGGGGTCGGTGGCTTCGTTCACCTGGAGGAAGACGCCTCCGTTGTTCTCGGCGTAGTTCGCCATGAACGTCCTCCGGGGGTTTATCTGGACGATGTCCGCCTGACCGAGGTCTATGTACTGGCTGAAGATGATGTCCTGGTTCTCGTAGGGGTCGCCCCCTGCCACCACGATGGTGTCCGCCTGTCGGGCGTCCTCGTAGGCGTACGACCACTCGGACAAGCCGGCGTTGACGAGCCCGGGGTTCTCGGGGGTGAGCGCCGGCCGGTTGTGTCCGCCCCAGTTGGGTGAGCCGATGACGTCGTAGCATAGCTTCGTGCCGGCGAAGGTGTTCTCGACGAACTGGTAGAAGAACAGCTTCTGTCCGTAGCCGTTGGGGCCGTTGACGTCCGTCGCTATCTCGGTGGCGCGCGCCCAGGCCTCTATCGCGGTGTCCCAGTCGACGGGCGTTAAGTCGCCTCCGATACGTATCTTCGGTGTCTTCAACCGGTCGTCGTAGTCCTCGGTGTAGGGCGTGTACAGCGACTGCGCCTGCGTGCCGCCTCGGACGGAGTGGTCGCCGTTGTTGACGGTGTAGTCGGAGTCCGGCATGAACAACACGTGGTACTCCTGTCCGTCCTCCTTGATGATTTGATGCATGTTGGGTGACGCCCAATCGCCGGACTCCTGCCCGACGGGATAGTCGGCGTCCAGCGCGTTCTCCTCCTCCGTGGGCCCGCCTTCCTCGCCCACCGGCCACTTGTACACCTCGTAGCCGCAGCCGACGATGCAGTACCGGCAGGATCGGACGCTGCGTTCGGCGTCGTTTGGCGGGATAGGTACCTCGTTTCGGCTGGGGTTGTCCGCCATCTCAGGCGTCCTCCGTGCCTTCGACGGCTTCCCCGTCGGCGGTGTTCGCGCGGTATCCGTAAACCAGGCCGTCGACTCCGGTGGCGTAGACGGAGTCGTCTTCGACCTCGAGCCGTACCTGAGGCAGGTCGGTTGTCGCGGGCCCGGTGACCGTCATCCCGGCTTTCTCGAGATCGAACGTCGTGTAGTGACACGGACACGGACCAGCGACGCCGTTCTCGGGTTCGACCTGGTCGGCGACGCTGCACCCCATGTGGGTGCACAGCGAGCTGAACGCGACGACGTCTCCGTCGGGTCCCTCGCCCTTCCACGCGTTTTCACCGAGCTTCGTCAGGAAGTTCGACTGTCCGTCGAGGGGGTAGTCGAACTCGACGACTTCGCCTACGTCGAGTTCGTCTAGGGACGCGACATGCATCCGAGGGTACTTGTCGACGTCCCGCAGCCTCCCGGCCGGTGAGTCGCCGGGTTCGTCTCCGTCGATGCATCCTCCGACTCCGACCGCGGCGGTTGCGCCGGCGACTCCCGCGAGGAAACGTCGTCTGCTCTCTCGTACTCCTTGAGACATACCTGGGCTTATAAGCTTGCTCCGGTAATCAAACTTTGGGGGATTACAGCCGTATGACATCCCGGGTATACTGTCGGGAACTAAAGGTCAGTTTCCCGCCAAGATTTAACACGATAGCGAGCATAACGCGGTCTATGCAAGACCTCCTCGTCGACTCCTACGGACGGGAGACCACCGACATACGTATCTCGCTCACCGACCGATGTAACTTCGACTGCTTCTACTGCCACAACGAGGGACTCGGAGACACCCGGGGGCCGCAGGAGCCCGACGACGACGAGATGTCGACGGAGAAGATTCTGCGGGTCGCCAGGGTCGCACACGAGTTCGGGATACGGAGCTTCAAGCTAACGGGGGGAGAGCCTATGTTGCGCGCCGACCTGCCGGAGATAGTCGAGGGTATCGCGTCGATGGAGGGCACCGAGGTGAGCATGACGACCAACGGAACCTTCCTGCCGGGGCGGGCGACGGAGCTACGGGAAGCCGGCCTCGAACGCGTGAACGTCTCTCTCGACGCGCTCGACCACGACGACTTCCGCGACATCACGAGAGGTGGCGTCGAGAAGGTTCTGGAGGGCGTTGGCGCCGCGATAGAGGCGGGGTTGACGCCTCTGAAGCTCAACATGGTGATGGCGAAGCCGATGCGCCCGCATCTGCCGGACATGGTGGAGCACG
>JBKGYY010000062.1:0-7855 GCA_046545855.1 Halobacteriales archaeon
CGTTAGGTCGGTTTCGAAGTCGCCCTCGCTTCCGTCGACCGAAGGATGCAGGAGACGTGAGACCACGCCGTCACCCCTGCAGTACGACGGAGCCGTCTCGCGGTCAGCCTTCCGCATCACCGTCTTCCCAGTACTCGACGTCGTCGTCGACGCGGTAGTAGCCGTGGACGCTACGTTCGTCGCGGCCGCCCGGAGCCGCGCCGACGAAGACCCCTATCTTGTCCATCTCGGGGTAGACGGTGACGTCGGGCTCGTTCATCGTCGAAGCCGCGAGGTACCTGACGACGCCGTCGCCGGTGTTCACCACCTGGTGCCCGCCGGACTCGTCGGCAGGCAACCGCACGTAGTCACCTTCCTCCAGGTCGCTCTCGCCGTCGTCGTGCCGGAGGGTAGCGGTGCCCTCGAGCACGTACAGCACCTCTTCGTTCGCCGTGTGATAGTGGTACGGCCACGACCGCTTTCCAGGCGGTATCTCGTAGAGGCTGACGCCTATCTCGCCTCCGCCGACGGCGTTCCCGATCTCCAGCCGACTGAACCCAGACTCTCCTTGGTCGTACTCGCGTGGCTCTACGTCGCGCTCGTTGACCTTGCGCATGAAGCCGTCTTCGTAGCGCCGGGAGGAAAAACTAACGCGGACGCGGTCAGCCTTTGATGTTCGCCACCGGATGCATCCGCGCGACGCGTTCGCCGATACCTAGGTCGTGGGACACCCGGATGACTTCGTCGACGTCCTTGTATACGCCGGGCGCCTCCTCCGCGACGGTGGAGCCCGACTCCGCCCGGACGTATATCCCGCGGCCCTCTAGCTCGTCCCGGACGTCCTCGCCCCAGTAGTCCTTCTTCGCCTGCGTACGCGACATCAATCTTCCTGCGCCGTGAGCCGTCGAACCGAACGACAGCTCGAGAGAGCGCTCGCCGCCCGCGAGCACGTAGCTGTGCGATCCCATGCTGCCGGGTATGAGCACTGGCTGACCGACGTCGCCGTAGACGTCAGGTACCTCGCGTCGGCCGGCCGGGAACGCCCGCGTCGCGCCCTTCCGGTGGACGAGAAGCTGACGCCGGCGGCCGTCGACGTCGTGTTCCTCCTGCTTCGCTATGTTGTGGCAGACGTCGTACACCATCCGGGCTTCGACGTCGCCGTAGACGTCGTCGAGCGAGTCCCGGACGCCGAGCGTCATCGCCTGCCTGTTCGCCCACGCGAAGTTCGCGGCGGCGTTCATCGCGTCGAGGTAGTCCTGGGCTAGCTCGTCGCCTATCGGCGCGTACATCAGCTCTTTGTCGGGCAGCGCCTCGACTATCTCGGGGTACGCGCGCTCGAACCGCCTGAGGTAGACCGTGCACGTCTGGTGGCCGAGCCCACGCGAACCCGAATGTATCATAACGACGACCTGGTCTTCCTCGAGGCCGTAGGCCGACGCGCGCTCGCGGTCGAAGACGTCGGTCACGCGCTGGACCTCGAGGAAGTGGTTGCCGCTGCCGAGCGAACCCACCTGGTCGACGCCGCGTTGCTTGGCTTCCTCGGGCACCTTCGCGGGGTCGCCGGGAAGCCGGCCGTTCTCCTCGCACCGCACGAGGTCGTCCTCTTGGGCGAAACCCTGTTCGAGCATGTACTCGGCGCCGCGCGCGAGAATCCCCTCGAGGTCGTCTATGTCGGTCGAGAGGTAGCCGCCTTTGCCGAGACCGCACGGTATCCTGTCGTAGAGCGCGTCGACTAGCTCGCGCTCGGTGCCCTCGACGTCGCCGTAAGACAGGTCGGTGGCGAGCAAACGGACGCCGCAGTTTATGTCGTAGCCGATGCCGCCGGGAGACACGACGCCGTCGCGGGCGTCGACCGCGGCGACTCCGCCGATGGGGAAGCCGTATCCCTGGTGTCCGTCGGGAAGCACGACGGAGTACTTCTGTATGCCCGGCAGCGTGGCGACGTTACGAACCTGCTCGAGGGTCTTGTCACCGGATATCTCTTCGAGCAACGCTTCGGACGCGTATACCCGGGCGGGCACGTGCATCTCGCCCTGCTTGGGTATCTCGTAGACGTCGTCCCCCACCTTGTTCAGCTCCATGTGTCCGGCTAGCGTCGCCTCTAACATAACAGTTTGTCGTGCGCCGAGCATACGTGAGGCGTCACGCAACGCCCGGGGCGGACGCCCGGCGCCGGGTTTCAGACGTCCATCACGGCTTCGACGGTCCAGCCGTCCCGGCGTTCGACCACCATGTCGTTGTACGTCGGCGCCTTGAGGTCGAGCAGACCGCTCGCTCGGTCGAGCGCGGCGACTTCGACGACGGCCTCGAGGACGTAGCCGTCGTCCGACTCACGTACGTCGACGCTTTCGGCCTCGACTATCGCGGCGTCCTCGACGTCCTGCAGCCATATCATGCGGTCGAGGAAGTCGAACACGAGGGCCTCGAGGCCCTCGGACTCGACGTCGAACTCGAGCGTCGAAGTCGAAGTCAGGCCGTCTGCACCGGTTATCTCGGCGAAGGCGTCCACGGTCGACGTGAAAGCCTCCGCGAGCGTGTCGCCGGAAGCACGGAACTTGACGTCCGCGGTGTGCTCGAGTATCTCGTGTGTCACCTTCTGCCTCCGTCGAAACGAGCGAGCAGTTCGACGAGCTCCTCGACGGAAAGCTGTCCCGGAGCCGTCGCTTCGCCGAGGGAGCCGTACGTCAGCCGGGAGCCGTAGATAGGCGCGATGAACCGGCTGTACGACCCGAGGCCGCCCATCGCCATCGTCGCCACAGGCCGGCCGCGGTAGTCGAGCGTCACCCCGAGCAGGCGGTGGACGTCCTCGTGGGTCGCGGCGGTGACGGCGAGTTTCGCGAGGTCGCCGGTGTCGAGACCGCGGTCGAGGACGTCGCGCAACGTCGAGGCGTCGGGCGTCCCGTCCCTGTAGTGAGACGACGCTATTCGCGTGACGTCGTGTGACTCCGCCGCCCGGTAGACGGGCTCGCGTACCTCCGAAGGCGAGTCCATGTCTACGTCGACGGCCTCGCTGTGTTCGACGGCTTCCCGGAGAACCCTGGCTCTCTCGTCGTGCGATACGTCCTCCCGGTCACGGTACGTGGATATCACCGGGAGGTCGATGTCGGCCTCCCGGAGGTCGTCGAGAGCGTCTCCGTCGTACAGGTCGAACCTCAGTTCGACTGCGTCGGCTCCTGCGTCCACCGCCCTGTCGTGTCTCTCCCCGAGGTCCGAGGTTACCGAGGCGACGACGAGCGGTCGGGAGACGTCGAGCATCTACTTCTCCACTACGCTCTCCTCGACCTCCATGCCGAAGTGACGGCCGACGTCCTCGACGTAGATCAACACGCGGTCGCCTTCCTCGATATCGGTCACCGCGCGGGGGCCATCGGGCGTCACGAGCTTGATGGTCTCGGCGTTCTGGAGCAACGTCCGGTAGCGCTCGCCTTCGACCTCGGCTTCGACGAGCATCAGCGGGCGTTTCTCTATCTTCGACCTGCCTACGAGCGCCTCCCGCGTGCCGCCGTCGCTGTCGACTATGAGCACGTCGTCACCGGCCTCTAGCTCGCTGAGGTACCGGGTGCCGCCGCCGGGAACCCGGATGTAGGCGTGGACGGCGCCGGCGTTGACGCGGAACGGGCGCGAGGCCACGTACGGCGACTCCGCCGTCTCGGCGTGCACGAGGAACAGGCCGTTCGACATCGAGCCCACGAGCATGCCCTCGCCGTGCTCCATCAGCGATGCGGTGTCGACGCAGACGCGGTCACCCATCTCGGCCTGTTCGACGCGCGTGACCTCGGCTTCCACTAGGTCTATCTCCTCGGACTCGTGTTCGTCGCGCGCCTCCACGGTACGCTTTATCTCGCCGGCGTCGTCGGTGTCGAGCAAGACGGCGTCGGCGCCGTGCTCCATCGTCTCGAACGCCGTCACGGCGTCTTCGGAGGAGTCGACGCCGGCGACTATCGCGGTGTCCTCGCCCTGGAGGTCGGCGATGAGGTTCTCTAGAGGGATTATCTGCCAGTCCTCGGCTACGACGACTACGTAGTCTGCCTCGCGTCCCACGCGCGCGGCGAACTCCTCGTACTCCTTGCCTCGGACGCGGACGTAGGCGGCGTCGGTGGCTCCGTCGAGCCTCCGGAGGGTCTCGACGTCGGCGGAGTCGCCCTCGGGTAGCTCTATGCTGCCGTCTCCTTCGCCGTGCTTGCCTACGACGGCGACGTCGGGCGCCGGCCTGCCGTCGTCGTCGACCGCCGCGTCGTCGACGAACGCCGCGACTCCGACGTCGCCTAGCTCGCGCACGCGTTCGACGTCCTCGTGGTCGACGAGCACGTAGTCGACTCCGCTCTCTATCGCGGCGGTGACGAGCGGCAGCCGGTCGTCCCAGCTTCCTTCGTCGGCCTTGACCCAGACTTGCTTCTGTTTCATGCGGTGACCGCCTCCTCGAGCGCGTCGTCGACGGACGCGCCCTCGTGGACGACGAGCGAGAGCGCGCGCGTCATGCCGCGGACGTCGTCCTGCTGGAAGACGTTGCGCCCCATGGCGACGCCGCGGGCGCCGACGTCGATGGCGTCGCGGACGTCCTGGAGCACCTCGCGTCTCGTCTCGGCCTTCGGCCCGCCCGCGATTACGACGGGCACGGGGCAGCCGTCTATCACGCGTTCGTACTCGTCGGGGTCGCCGGTGTACGACGTCTTCACGACGTCGGCTCCTAGCTCGGCGCCGAGACGGGTGGCGTGCGCTATGGCGTCGACGTCCTGGGAGTCGACGTCGTGGCCTCGCACGTAGGTCATCGCGAGCAACGGCATGCCGTAGTCGTCGCACTCGTCGCTCACGCGGCCTAGCTCGCGTAGCTGTTCGGGTTCGGTGTCGCTGCCGACGTTGATGTGGAACGAGACGGCGTCGGCTCCGGCGCGGACGGCGCGTTTGACGCTCGCGACGGTGACCTTTCGGTTGGGGTCGGGTCCTATCTCGGTGGCTCCGTTGACGTGGACGACGAGCCCGATGTCTCGGTCGGCCTCGAGGTAGCCTCGTTCGGCTACTCCTTTGTGGACGAGCACGCTGTCGCCTCCGCCGTCGGCGATGTCGCGTATCGTGGTGTCGATGTTCTCGAGGCCCCGTGCGGGGCCGATGGTGACCCCGTGGTCCATGGGCACGACGAGGAAGTTGCCGGACTCCCTGTCGCGTATGCGTTCGAGACGGAGTTTCTTGCCGGTCATCTTGTCTTGTTAACTGTTATCAGTCTACGTGTATTTTATTATTGCCGTTGGTGGACCGCGCTCGCCCCCCGTTCGACAAGCCCTCGTTCGGGCGTCCCGCGCGAGCCGAGCGGTTTAAACTCGGGCGACGCGTCGCCTACACATGAACGTGGTCTTGGGCCTGCTCTGGCCTTTCGGCGGCCGTCGTCAGGCGTTCCTCGTCGACGGGCCGAACCTTCTGCGTAGTGAACTCGACTTCGATCTGGAGACTGCGCGTGAAGTCCTCGGGGACGTCTCGGTGGCGCGCGTCTACCTCGACCACCACGCTCCGCCGTCGCTCGTGGAGGCGGTGGAGACCAACGGCATGGAGGTCGTGGTGACGTCGGGCGACGTCGACGTGAAGATGGCTGTCGACGCCGCGCTTCTCGCGTCGGAGGGCTTCGACGTCGCGTTCGGGACGCGTGACGCGGACTTCAAGCCGGCTGTCGAGGCGGTGAACCGCGAGGGCTCTCGTTCGACGGTGGTCGCGGTCTCGGACTGTTTCTCGTCGGCGTTGGAGTCGACGGCCGACGATGTGGTGTTG
Organism: Halobacteriales archaeon; assembly: GCA_046545855.1. Lineage (GTDB taxonomy): Archaea > Halobacteriota > Halobacteria > Halobacteriales > Halorutilaceae > JAQZDA01. The sequence goes on from JBKGYY010000062.1 coordinate 5,737, forward strand.
CTGGACGAGGAGTAGGTCTACGGCGGTCGGAATCGAGCGTCTTTCTGGGTTCTCGGGCGTAGGAAGGTCTTGTCGAGGTCAGTCGGCGGCGGTGTGGGGTGTCACTCTGTCTACTACGTCGTCCACCACGGTGTGCTTGCTGACTACGGGTACCATGGGTGCCTCCTTCTGGACGTCCTCGGTGTCCTGTCTGAGGCTTTCTGGGTTCTGTTCTGGTGGTCTCCGGCTTCGTCGTGGTCGGCCGGCGTGGGGGACGAGCGGTGCCTCGGGGTCTTCTATCATGTTCTTTGCATACGTACGAAGGGTACGGGGGTACTTAAAGATTCCTAACGGTCTATCATGTTAAAGGCTTTCACGCACGCTCAAAGAAACCCGACGAACGTCCACCACGACGCCGTACGAGACGAACATCAAAGCCTGTACCTCAACAACGCCGCCACTCCACCCAGGCTCTCGAGCCGCATACCGGGCTCGAACTCCGACGAGAACACAGTCACCTCGCCGCCCTTCTGCTCCACGCGCTCCAGAAGACCACCGACGTCCTCGCGGTGCTCTCTCAGGAAGTCGTCCACGACGAGCAGACGTTCTACGGCGCCGTACTCGACGGCGCGCTCCACTTCCTCGACGCCGTATGCCGCGGCTCCGTCGTCCGATATTCGCTCCATGAGCTCGTCTATCAACCGGGCCTCACGGCTGACCCGCGACTCCTCGGCCACGCGCTCTACGGCGCCTCGCTTCAACGCCTCGTGGACGCCGCGGCCGCCGACGGACGAAGTATCCTCGACGACCACGCGCTCGACGTCCACGCGGTCCTCCACCAAGCCGACGAAGTCCTGCTTCGTGAAACCCGGCCCCGCTATCACGAGTCCGTCGGGCTGCATCCTCGCGACGGCGTCCGCCATCTCCTCGAACATCTCCTCGCGCGCTCCGGCGTCGCCGTACTCGCCCTTCGCCCCCCGGTAGCTGAAGCTCCCGCGTTCCTCGACCCCGTGGCTCTCGACCGAGTGCAGATGGCCCTCGCCTTCCTCGACGGTAGCGACGACGACGTCGGCTTCCCGGGCGTCCTCGGCCTCGTCGAGCCGGTCGAGCTGGTCGGGAGCCCAGGATTTCCGTACCGTTATCTCGTCGTGGACCTCGACGTTCAACGTGTGGTGTTCGCCGACCTCGGTCTCCCGGTCGCAAGAACGGATGACACCCGCTATCCGCAGCCGGTTGCTGAACCGATGGAACTCGACGTCCTCCACCTCGAGGTCGACGTTCATCGTCTCGCGTTCGCCGCCCGTCGACCGCGTGAGGTCGTCGGGTCCTTCGACCCGCCGGCTCGTGATGGCGCTCACGGTGTCACCCGGCTCGACCACGTACTTCAGGTGCCAGAGGTCGTCGAGGTTCTCCGGCACCAGGCTCAGGCTGCCGACGCCGTCTGCGTCGACGTTTCGCTCCCTGACGTTCACGCTGCCCTCCGGCTGCTCACTCGGCTTCGACTACCTCTACCTCGAAGACGAGGGTCTCGCCGGCTAGCTCGTGGCTGTAGTCGACGGTCACGCTGTCCTCGGTGACCTCGACGACGTCGCCGTGGGCGTTCTCGGCGTGGACGTGCTGACCTCGCTCGGCTTCCTCGCCGACGGCGGACTCGAACTCCTCGCGGTCGTAGTCGACGAGTTGTTCGTCGTCGACTTCGCCGTAGCCTTTCTCCGGAGGAACCGTAACCTCCCTGGTCTCGCCTTCCTCCATCCCGACGACGCCTTCGTCGAAGCCCTCGACGACTTCGCCGCCGCCGACGGTGAACTCCAGGGGCTCGTACTCCCGCCGTTCGTCGTACAGGTCGTTGTCTCTCGCGACGTCCTCCCGCGACGTGTCGAAGACGCCTCCGTCCTCGTATCTCCCGACGTAGTGCACCCTGACCGTGTCGCCGTCGTCTACTGCCATGGCCTACGGGCGCGCCGGCGAGACAAAAAGCCGGCGATGCACCACCCGGATAGAGCGAGCCGCCGCCGTAAGCCCTTTAGGCGCGCCACCGGCACCCAAGTACGGGTGAGGTGGCAGAGTCTGGCCGAATGCGCCGGCCTTGAAAGCCGGTGGGGTGTCACAGCCCCCAGGGGTTCAAATCCTCTCCTCACCG
>JBKGYY010000063.1:0-7813 GCA_046545855.1 Halobacteriales archaeon
CGCCGCTCGCCCTGTGGCACTCGTCGAACGTCAGGTGAACGACGTCGTCGAGCGATATCCTGCCTGCGATGACGTCGTTCTCCACGACCTGCGGCGTAGCGACGACGACGCGGGCGTCCTCCCACTGTCTCTCGCGTTCGTCCGGCCGGGTGTCACCCGTGAACAGCCGTACCTCGGTCTCGGGGTCGTCGAAGTCGAGCGCCTCGCGGTAGAAGCCCACGTGCTGTTCGACGAGGGGTTTCGTGGGAGCGAGGAACAGAGACCGGCCTCCAAGCCGGGAGAGCCGAGCCGCGGTCACGAGCAACGCCACCGTGGTCTTGCCGGCGCCCGTCGGCAGCACCACGAGGCTCGACTCCTCGAGAGCGGCGCTCGACAGCTCGAGCTGGTACATCCTGCGTTCGACTACTCCGTCGGCGAGGAGCTCGTGGTCGACGTACGCCGACTCCATGGTCGTCCTTGGACTCGACCGGGTTTAACCCTTTGTGGACACGCCCCCGGGACTACGGTATCAGTCCGACGTAGAAAGCGCCGCCGACGACGAGCGCGACGACGAGTCCGGCCACGACGCCTATCTTGAGGGCGTGCGACCTGACGGCGGAGAGCAACCACGACGCGCCGCGGCCTTCTTTCTTCAGGCGCTGTCGCCTGTAGGCGGCTTCCTTCTTACCGAGCTTCTTCCCGGCTTTCATGTCGCTAGCGCGGGCGTCGCGCGCAGCGAGGCGGTAGGTGTTCTCCAGCGTCTCCAGCGGGGGTTCCTCGTCGCTCAAAAGCGTCTTGTGCATCTCCCAGTCGACTCCTTCGAGGTAGTCGGCGTGTCGGTCGAAGTCGAAGCCGTTGAACTTCGTCTCCAGGAACCTCACGTACTTGAACGGGTTGCCGTCGTCGCCGTCCGACGTGAGCTTCAATCGACCGATTCGGGCGCGCGTGAAGTCGTAGAACACGGGGTCGAAGCCCTGGGTCTCGAGCGTGCCTCCGTTCATACGCGCTCCCGAGAGATCGACGGTGGAGTTGTCTTTGGACGACGCCACGATGTTGACGTCTTTCTTGAACCACGCGCCCTCGAACGACGCACCCGAGTCGAACTCCACGTCGAGGAAGCTAACCCAGCCGCGGAACGACGTGTCTGCGTAGTTGGCGTGGCCGTGGTAGTCGACGCCGCGGAAGCTCGAGTTTCCGTCGAACTCGGCGTCCTCGAACGAGACGTCCTCGAAGTCGGCGTGCTCGAACGAGACGTCGTCCTGGAACTTCGCGTGCTCGAAGCTCGCGAGGCCGTCGACGTGCGCGGCCGAGAAACCTAGTTCGCCGAACCGCGCGCGCTCGAAGTCGACGCCACCGTGGAACTCCGTGGACTTGAACACCGTCTTCGGTCCGTCGAACGAAGCACGCGTGAAGTCAGCGTGACCCTGGAAGTCGGCGTCACTGTACACGGCGCTAGCCTCGAACTTCGACCTCGAGAAAGACGCCTCGTCGATTCGCGCGCCGTCGAAGTTGACGTCGTTCGTGAACGTGCATCTCTCGACCGAGACGTCGCGCAAGTCGGCGTCGGCGGCGTCTAGCTTCTGGAAACTGCTGTCGTCGAGCAAGAGGTCGGCGTCGAAAGTCGAGCCCGTCATGTCGAGGTGGCCGTCGACCTCGACGTGACGCAGGTCGACGGGTGCGTCCGAGCCCCCGCCGACTTCCTGGAGGTCTATCTCGAAGTCACCGAAGACGGCGCCGACGAACGCTCGCTGGCTTCCGTCTTCGGAGCTTGCTTTCTCGAGGAACTCCTCCCGGAGGTCGACCTCGGTGACCCCGAGTTTGTCGCGTGTCTCGGGCGGCAGGTGGAAGATGCAGTAGTCGGTGTCTATGTAGGTCTCGTGAGGGCACTCCCACTTAAGGTCGATCGAAGACGAGTCGGCTTCGCCCGGGTCGAAGCTGTAGACGCAGGTCTCGGTCATCGACGTACGTTGAAGCGGACGTCAATTAACGCTTTGGGCGTGACGGCGTCCTACAGCGGCACGAGACCGAAGACGTACATTAGCGTGCCGGCGTAGACGGGTATCGTGAGGTTGTCGTCGACGACGTGTCCCTTGACGCGGTACTTGACTCCGTCGCCCACGGTTGCGCCTATCGCTACACCGAGAGCTTCGAGCCACGTCACCTGTACGTCGGGGTAAGGGTTCGGCATGTACTGCGCGCCGACGTCGCCGAGCGCGGCCTCGGGTAGAGCGGGGAACAGCGGGTCGGCGGCGAGCGCTATCGCGAAAGAAAGCGCGAACATCAACGCGAGGATGCGCGCTGGCTTGACCTTCATGAGTCTGTTGGGGCTGAATATACCGGCGACGGGGTCGGCGAAAGCGAGAACGAGCACGGAGACGACGGCTACGTCCGGCTGACCGAGAAGGTAGCCGAAGACGAGCACGGCGAGGAACATTCCGACGATGGCGTAGGCGTAACCCGCTGGGCTGTCTTTCTCGTACTCCCTGTAGAGCGGGTCGAGAACGCTGTTGCCGAGCACCACGCGGTCGAACTCCAGCGCGGATATGACGCCCGCGCCTATGCCCGTCAACACGGTTATCTCCCACCACTCGAGCAAGCCGATGACGTAGGCGAGGGCTATGACGGAGGACATCGAGTGCATTATCCGTCGGCCGATGTGGTCGTTGTCGCCGAAGAGCTTCATAGGGCCTCCGTTAGCGCTTCCGAGAGTTCGTCTACCGCGACCCGATGTTGTTCGGTCGAGTCCCTGTCCCTGATCGTCACGCTTGCGTCCTCTTTCGACTCGTAGTCCACGGTGACGCTGAAAGGCGTTCCGATTTCGTCGTGACGCCGGTATCTCCGTCCTATGGCTCCGCTGTCGTCGTAGGAGACCATGAACCCCTCCCGTCGTAGACGTCGTTCGACGTCGCGCGCGAGTTCGTCGAGTCCGTCCTTGCTGACGAGCGGGAACACCGCGACGTCGTACGGCGCCATCGCAGGCGGCAGACGTAGCACGCGGCGTTCGTCTTCGCTCGACTCCGGTCGGTCGCGGTCGAACGAGTGCTCGAGCACGGTGTAGACGATGCGGTCGAGGCCGTACGACGGCTCGACGACCTGCGGCAGCACGTTCTCGCCCTCCCGACGCGTCTCACGTACCTCGAAGCCGGCGTCGGCTACGTCGACCTCTATGGTTTCGCCGTCGACTTCCACCTCGACTACGTCGCCGTCGAACGCATCCGGGTCTCGTTCGACGAGTCGTTCGAGCGCTTCGACTACGTCGGGCGCCAAGTCGCCGTACTCGGGGCCTATCACGCTCATGTCGGGGTCGACGACGGCTTCTTCGGTCACCCGGGCTTCGTCGAACTCGACGAAGACACCGAGTTCCTCTCCCGAGCGTTCGGCGTGTCGCTCCAGGTCGTAGCTCCCGCGGTCGGCGACTCCGTTGAGCTCTATCCAGCCGTGGCTCGTGAGGGCTTCGCCGTCCCAGCAGTCGCTCGCGTAGTGCGCGCGTTCGTCGGGCAGGTGCTGACGGAAACGCAGTCGCTCTGGGTCGACGCCTATCGACTCGTACCAGGTCTGCGACTGTGCGACGAAACCGGCTATCGTGGGCGACTCGATGACTCCGTCTTCTACGGCTTCGCCCGCCGTGGTGGTGACGACGTCGCCGTCGTCCCGGCGTTGTTGTTCGACGGGGTAGAGCCGGAGTTCGACGTCCTCCAGGCCGTCGAGCGACCGCTCGCGCTCGGGGTGCTTGAAGTACTCTAGCTCCATCTGGTTGAACTCCCGGAGCCGCACGACGCCTTGACGTGGGTTTATCTCGTTCCGGTACGCCCGGCCGACCTGCGTGACTCCGAACGGCAGCGTCTCGCGGTAGTACCTTTTGAGCCGGTGGAGGTCGACGAAGATCCCCTGCGCCGTCTCCGGCCGTAGGTACCCGGGTCGGGCGTCGCCGGGCCCGATGTTGGTCTCGAACATCAGGTTGAAGTCCGTGACCTCGCCGGCTATCGTCTCGCCGCACCGCCGGCAGGGTATCCCGAGTTCGTCTATCTCGCTCTGGAGTTCGCCGGCGGTCATCCCGTCGGCGTTCTCTATCTCGGTGTGGTCTTCGACGAGGTGGTCGGCGCGGTAGTACTCGCCGCACGACGTGCAGTTGACGAGCAGGTCGGCGAAGCCGTCGACGTGTCCGCTCGCGAGGTAGACGTCCTCGGAGCCCACCGTCGTCGTCTCTATCTCCTCGAACCCCTCCTCGACGACGTATAGCTCTCTCCAGCTTTCGACGACGTTGTTCTTGAGGCCCGTGCCCAGCGGACCGTAGTCCCAGAAGCCGCTGACCCCGCCGTATATCTCGAAGGCTGGATACAGGTAGCCGCGTCTCTTCGATAGCTCGACGACCTCGTCGTAGAGGTCGGGTGCCTCGGAGTCGTCGCTCATCTATCGGGCGTTTAACCCACTGGTTGATTATACTACCGCTTCCCGCACACCTGGAGAGCGGCCGGAGGTCGGCTGCCTGACCTGGCTGTCGCTCGGCTTCAGTCCAACGCCTTCAGCAGGTCGATGTCGCGTAGCATTGCGACGAGCGCGTCGCCGCGCTGTACCGGAAGGTGGTGTACCTCTTCGTCCGTCATCCGCCGTGCGGCGTCACTGACGTCCGTGCTGCTGACGACGGTGTGGACGTCGGCTGCCATGTACTCCTTAACGGCTTCGTCGGGGAAAGTGACCTTGCTCACGGGCACGAGGTTGGTGCTCGTCGCCTGGATGCCCTCCCACATCCAGTCGTCGTCCTGGCCTGCGACGCCCTCTCCGACCTCCTCGGCCGACGTGTCTATCTCGGCGAGTCGGACGCAGTCGGTTTCGGTGATGATGCCGACCATCTCGCAGTCGTCGTCGAGGACGCAGGCCGCGGTGTCGCCAGCGAGGGTTATCGTCTCGACCACGACGTTGACGGGTGTATCCTGCCAGACGGTGTGGACGCCGTCCTCGAGGTACTCTCCGACGTCCTCGTCTATCTCTGCGTCGGCTATGTACCGGACGACGTCGGTCAGCGTGATTATCCCCTGGACCTCGGTGTCGCTGACGACTGGCAGCCTGCGTTCCTCGTGTTCGAGCATCACGGCCGCGCAGTCTCGTACCGAGTCCGTGGCTTCGACGGTGGGCACCTCGCGCATCAGCATCGCTAGCTGTTCTTCGTCGGGGTCGCTGAGGAGTTCCTCGCGTGACACGAGACCGCGGTAGACGCCGTCTTTCGTGACGGGTATCGAGCTTATGTCTCCCCCGCGGAGCACCTCTATGACGTCCTCTCTCGCCCCGGGTAGCTCCGCGGTGACGACGTCGGGCGCCATCAGGTCGCCTACCGTCGTCATCCTTCTACCATCCTCACGGTGAGCACGGGTGTCTCGGAGGCACGGACGACCTTCTCGGTGACGCTGCCGAGCAACAGGCGGTCGAGACCGGTCTTGCCGTGGGTTCCCATGACGATGAGGTCTACGTCGTGTTCGTCGGCGTACTCGAGAATGCTCTTGTGGGGCACGCCTTCTGCGACCTCTCGTTCGACGGCTACGCCGCGTTGTTCGAACTGCTCGCCTACCTCGTCGGTCGACGTCTCTCCTTCTTCGTGGAGTGCGTCGATGATGGTCTCCCAGTTGCTGTCTGCGGGTAGCGAGCTGTAGGTGCTGGTGTTGACGACGTAGAGGACGTGTGCGGTGGCGTCGTACTTGTCGGCTATCGAGAGCGCGTGTTCGACGGCGCGTGTCACGCCTTCGCTGCCGTCGGTGGGCACGAGTATCTCGTCGTACATCTTGTGAGGTAGATGGGTTTGAGGTATATTAACCTAGTGGCAAATTTCCGGCTTCCGAGACCGAATAATAACCAGGCCTCGACGGAGACCGCAACCGTTAAGCGCGGAGATACTCTACCCTCCCCCAGCGGGATGGGATAGCCAGGAGATTCCGCCGGGCTCATAACCCGGAGATCGGTAGTTCAAATCTACCTCCCGCTATATTTTCGAGCTTGCGAGAAAATCAGCGGAGTAGTTTGAACTAAGTCAGCCGCAGCCCGCGAACGAAGTGAGCGGGAGCGTCTGACTCAAGTTCAAATCTACCTCCCGCTATATCCTCGGGCTTGCAAGAAAACTAGCGGGCGAGGGTATCGGCGGAATCACAGCCTGTCGAGCAGTTCGTCGTGAAGATCCTTCGTCATCTCGGCGTGTCCGGCGACGGCGAACAGCACGACGGCGGCGAGCAGGAGAGAGAAAGTCACCGTCGTCGGCAACACTCCGGCGTCGGCCGCCACCCAGAGGTAGCCGAGACCGAAGACGCCGGCGACGGCGGAGAGCGCGCCCCAGACACCGAAGTAGAAGCCCGGGTTAGACGTCCGAGTAGTCCGGTAGACCGTGTAGCCGATGCGAGCGCCGTCGCGCACCGGACGTAGCTTCTCCCGGGAGCCGTCGGGACGCGGTCGGTAGTCGACGGATACGACGGCGACGCGCTGGCCCAGCCGCACGGTCTCGGCGGACATCTCGGTCTCTATGCCGAAGCCGTCCTCCCGAAGACGCATGCGGCGCACCGACTCCGTCCGGAACGCACGGTAGCCCGACAGGATGTCCCTCAGGTCGTAGCCGTGCGCGAGACGGAACTCGAGGTTGAAGATACGGTTGCCGACGTAGTTCAACCGAGAGAAGGCCTCGGGGTTGCCGAGCCGGTCGCCTATCACGTGGTCGACGTCTTCTGCGAGAGGCGCGAGGACGTCGAATGCGTCGTCTACCCCGTACGTGCCGTCGCCGTCCACCATCAAGACGTACCTGCGGTCCACCATCGACAGCGCCTCGCGGAAAGCCTGTCCCTTGCCGACGCCCGACTGCCGGACGACGCGTGCGCCGTTCTCCCGCGCCGTCTCGCGCGTTCCGTCGGCGCTCCCGCCGTCGATGACGAAGACGTCGTCGAAACCCAGCTCCAGGTAGCCCGACACTACTTCGCCTATCGTCGCGGCCTCGTTCAACGTCGGCACGAGCACGGTTACGTCCTCGAGGTCGACGGGCGGCTCCGCCTTCCGGCCGGCTTCCTCTGCTTCGCCGTCGCCCCCCGTTGCGTCGACGTAGTCGTCGAGGCCGCCGTCCGCCACCCTACACCTCCACCGTCTCGCCTATATCGGGGACGACGACGTCGGCGGACTCGACGGCGTCCGCGAACTCACCCGGGTCCTGCTGTATCGGCGGGAAGGTGTCGTAGTGCATCGGCAGCGCGACGTCGACTTCGAGCCAGTCGACTGCGACGGCCGCGTCCTCGGGCCCCATCGTGAAGTGGTCGCCTATCGGGACGGCCGCGACGTCGGGCTCGTAGACGTCGGCTACGACGGTCTTCATGTCTCCGAACAAGCCGGTGTCGCCCGCGTGGTAGAACTTCGTCTCGCCGTCGTCTATCACGAACGACGCCGGCGTGCCGCCGTATCCGTCGAAGTCGGTCTCCCCGGGCGTGCCCGAAGAGTGGAAAGCCTGGAGCATCGTGAACGCCACGCCGTCTTGTTCGTAGGTTCCGCCTACGTTCATGCCTACGACGTCGTCGTGTCCCTCGCCGCTGACGTAGTCGCCTATCTCGGGCTCGCACACGACTGTGGCGTCGAACCTGTGTGCCTCGCTGACGTGGTCGAAGTGGCCGTGCGTCACCGCGACGAGGTCGGGAGCGAGGTCGTCGACCTCGACGTCGTTGAGCGGGTTTGACTCGATGAACGGGTCGACGAGGACGTTCGTTCCTCCGGCGGCTTCGACCTCGAAGAACGAGTGGCCGTGGTACGTGAGCTTCATACGCCGGGTTTAGACGGCAGGTTGGATAAATCAAACGGTGGCATCGACGACTTCCGATCG
>JBKGYY010000064.1:0-7767 GCA_046545855.1 Halobacteriales archaeon
CTCTCCCGGCGACTTCGTGTTGAGGACGTCGTCGGCCTCCGCCCACCCCCGCCGCGCCGTCGCGACGCCGTACTGCTGGTAGGCGTAGGCCTCCGGCGAGTGAGCGTCGGTCGATACGACGACGGGTACGTCTCGTTCGACGGCGCGGCGGACGTCGATGTCGCGGGCGTCGAGCCTCCGTGGGTTGGAGTTCACCTCTACCGCGACGTCTTCGTCGCGGCAGACTTCGAGCAGTGCGTCGACGTCGTAGTCGTATCCCGAGCGCGAGTTCAGGAGACGTCCGCTCGGATGTCCGACGACGTCGACGCCGTCGTGTCTCACGCCCGAGACGAGACGCTCGGTGGCTTCCTCCGGCGTCATCCGGAAGCCCGAGTGTATCGAGGCCACAACGACGTCCAGTTCCTCCATCACGTCGTCGCCGACGTCCAGCGAGCCGTCCTTCAGGAGGTTGGCTTCGACGCCGGTGTAGACGCTGACGTCACCCCGTCCGTCGTCTATCTCGCGGACTTCGGCGGCGAGTTCGAGGAGTTCGTCGTCCGACAGACCGCCGGCGACGCCGAGCGCCTCGGCGTGATCGGTTACCGCGACGTAGTCGTGTCCGTACTCGACGGCGGCGTCGACCATCTCTTCGAGAGACGCCCGGCCGTCCGTCGCATCGGTGTGGACGTGCAGGTCGCCCCTGGGTTCGTCGTACCCGACCAGCGCGGGCAGGTCGCCGTCGAGCGCCGCCTGTATCTCGCCCCTGCGTTCACGTAGCTCGGGTTCGACGTAGCTCAAGTCGAGCGCGGCGTAGACGTCCTCCTCGGTCTCGCTCGCGATTCTTTCGTCGCCGTCCCAGACGCCGTACTCGTTGAGCTTGTATCCGAGGGATATAGCGTGGTTGCGTAGCTCGACGTTGTGTTGTTTCGAGCCCGTGAAGTACTGGAGCGCGCTGCCGAACTCGCCGGATTCGACGAGATGGAGGTCGAGACGGACGTCGTCGAACCTGTAGCTCGACTTCGTCTCCCCGCGCTGCAACACCTCGCTCGCGGCTTCGGCCACTCCGTCGACGACGGCCTCGCGGTCGCCGGCGACGCAGACGACGTCGAGGTCTCCGACGGTCTCCCTCCGCCTGCGGTAGCTCCCGGCTATCTCGCGTTCGACGACGTCGTCCAACGCGTCGACGGCTTCGAGAACCGTGTCGGCGGCCTCCTCGGCTTCGTCGAGCAGCATCCGTTCGTGGGACTTCCGTGCGTGCGCTATGCCTTCGAGCAAGTTCGCCTGCGTCCTCTCGCCGAAGCCCTCGACCTCGGCTATCCTGCCGTCTCGCGCCGCCTGCTCTAGCTCGTCGAGGTCGGTGACGTCAAGCGCGCGGTAGAGCTTTCCGACGGTCTTCGGGCCGACGCCTTCGACGGCCGTCAGCTCACGTATATCGACGGGTAGCTCGTCACGTAGCTCGTCTAGCTCTTGTACCGAGCCTGTCTCGAGGTACTCGGTTATCTTCGAGCCGATGGCTTCGCCGACGTCCTCGAGCTCCTCGGGCTCGTCCAGCTCGGCTTCGCCTGCGGCGAGCACGCTCTCCGCGGCGTCGCGGTACGCCCGGGGCTTGAACTCGACGTCCATCGCCTCAAGCCTGTCGGCGAACTCCAGGAGCAGCTCCGCGACCTCTTCGTTGACGTCCGTCACCGACGCCTCCGGTTTCCGTCGCGTCCGCGGACCCGCCGGACGAAGTCGTTCCAGCGTGCTTCGTCGGCTTTCTCCGCAGCCCGTGCCTCGCGCTCGGGGCTGCCGCTCTCGCGCATGAGTTCGAGCGCCCGTGTGATGCCGGCGACTTCCGCGGCTAGCTCGAGGCCTTCGTCGTACGTCAGGTCGTCTTCCTCTATCGACTCCGTCGCTCGCTTCCTCCTGCGTCTCAGCGCCCGGACGACGTCGTCCTCCGGGGGCTCGTCGGCGTCGCCGTGGAGGTAGGCTTCGAGCGCGACTTCGACGCCGTCGACCTCCACGGAGTCCGGCGTCCTCGCTCCCACGGAAGCGGCGTCGCGCTCGACTCTCTCGAGGAGGGCTTTCCTCTGGTAGGCTTTCATCGGGCTTACGTCCACGATTAGTCGTTCAGACGACAAAGAATTTACGTCGGGCTTACCCCGGTATCCCAATGGCAGGCTGCGAGGAGTGCGGCGAGATAGAGGGGATGCCGTACTCGTGTGGATACTGCGGCGGAACCTACTGCTCCAGCCACCGGTTACCGGAGAACCACGACTGCGAGGGCCTCTCCGCGCGACGTCAGGAGATACGTAGCTCCGGCCGGATTTACGAGGGGCCGTCGGCCGACGTCTCGACTTCGTCTCCGAAGGGCTCGAAACTGCCCGTCGACCTCGGGAGGTTCAGGAACAACGTCACGATGCTCCTCCTGATTCTCATGGTCGCGGTCCACGCACTCCAGTTCGTCGTTCTACTCGTCTTCGGAGCCGACGTACACAACGCCCTGTTCACCCTCCGACCCAGCCACGTCCACTACGTCTGGACCTGGATCACGTCGGTGTTCTCGCACTCGCCGGGCGTGCTGTTCCACATACTGTTCAACGGCATAGTGCTGTACTTCTTCGGCACCGTGCTCGAACGCAAGATAGGTAGCAGGCGGTTCCTCGGTCTGTTCGTCTCCGCGGGAATCGCCGCCGGCCTCGTTCAAGCGGTTTCGACGCTCGGGTTCGCGGAGTACACGGGAATCGACGTCGAGACAGGCGTGCCGATACTCGGCGCCTCCGGCGCGATTCTCGCGGTGCTCGGCGCGCTCACTGTGCTCCGACCCAACCTCAAGGTATACCTCTGGTTCCTGTTGCCGATGCCTCTCTGGATACTCACGGTGGCGTTCGCAGCCTACGACGTCTTGTTCCTGGGCTTCGGCGGACCCGGCGCCGGCGGCGTCGCCCGCGTCGCCCACCTCACGGGCCTCGTGATAGGCCTGGCTTACGGCTACAGGCTGAAGCGCGAGGGCGTCTCGATGCGCCGGCAGATAGAGCTCGGCGGCGGTGGGCCGCCGTACCGTGGACCGGGTCGCAAGCCCCCGGGCTTCTGACGCGGGCGCGGCGCGGGACGGCGTGAAAGCCTTATCTACCTCGAAGCCTTCGGTGGCATCATGCTGGACGACGGAGACGCGCTCACGGTGTCCGAGCTGACGCACAGGATACGGGGGGCGCTCGACGGCGAGGGCTTCCGCGGAGTACGCGTCGAAGGCGAGGTGTCCGACTTCCACCATCACTCGAGCGGCCACATGTACTTCAGTCTCGTCGACGACGAGGTCTCGCTCAACTGCGCGATGTTCCGTTGGCACAACCAGACGCTGGACTTCGAGCCCGAGGACGGCGACACCGTCGTCGTCCACGGAGACGTCCAGGTATACGAGGCGAGGAGCCAGTACCAGGTCGTCGTCTCCGACATGGATCACGTCGGCGAGGGAGAGCTGTACAGGGAGTACCTCGAGCTCAAGCGAGAGCTAGACGACGAGGGCCTTTTCGACGACGTCCACAAGAGAGAGCTACCGGGCTTCCCGTCGCGCGTCGGCGTCGTCACGAGCGACAGCGGCGCCGCGATAGAGGACGTTCTAGACGTCCTCCGCCGGAGGTTCCCCGTCGACGTCGTGCTGTCGCCCGCCCGCGTGCAGGGAGACGGCGCCGAGCGCGAGATAGCCGAGGCCATCGAACGCGTCGACGGAGAAGCCGACGTCGTCGTAGTCGGCCGCGGAGGCGGTTCGACCGAGGACCTCGCGGCGTTCAACGAGGAGATGGTGGCACGAGCTATATTCGACGCTACCTCGCCCGTCGTGAGCGCCGTCGGCCACGAGGTCGACGTCACGATTGCGGACTTCGTGGCCGACGAACGCGCGGCTACGCCGAGCGAGGCGGCCGAGCTAGTCGTGCCGTCCGCCGACGCAGTACACCGCGAGCTAGAGTCGATGGAGTCTGCGCTGAGGGACCGCGTCCGCCACACGGTAACCAACCTCGAACGACGTCTAGACTCACACGAGTCCTACCTCCGGCGAGCGCCCGTAGTCGAACGGTATCTCGAAAGTCTCGAACGACTCGAGGACGGCCTCCGTGGCGCGATGGAGGACGTCCTGCGTTCGCGCCGCGACCGGCTGGAGTCGAAGCACGACGTCCTGGAGTCGATGAACCCGCTCCGGGTGCTCGACCGCGGCTACGCCGTCGTCGAAGCCGAGGGCGTCGCCGTCGACTCCGTCGAGGACGTCGAGGCAGACGACTTGCTCGTCACGAGGCTCGCCGACGGAAGCCTGAAGTCACGCGTCGAGGAAGTGAGCACCGAGGGAGGTATCTGACTTGGACGAAGGCGACGACTTCGAACGCTACTTCGACCGCCTCGAGGAGATAGTCGACCGTCTCGACCGCTCCGACGACCTTTCGCTCGACGAGTCGCTGTCGCTGTACGAGGAAGGCGTCGAACTCGTCGAGCGCTGCAGGGAGCGTCTCGAGAAAGCTGAGGACCGCCTCGACTTCGAGGTGCTCGACCGCGACTAGTCGCCGGCTCTCGCTCCCCGTGTCGACTCCATCCTTATCTCGCGGAGGTAGTCGAGCACGACGGAGTCGCCGTCCGCGACTTCGTCGACCGGTAGATCGGACTCTGGCTCGCGGTCGAGAGCCAGGTAGCCGGCGAACTCCCTGAGGAACTCCGGCGGCGCTCCGTCGAAACCGAGTTCGACGGCGGCGACGTACGTCGTCTCCCGTGCCGCGCGCCGGCCTATCGACTCACCGGCGGTCTCGATGGCTTCGGCGTTCCGTCGGCCGAAGTCGTCGAGAACCCGGGTGACGACGTCGTAGTCGTCAAGCAGACGCTCGGTTCCCGCGCTCACGAGAGTCTCGGCAGCGAGCAACTCCATGTCCTCGGGCGCCGGACCGAGGCCGGCGTCACGCCAGGCGGAGTCGTCTTCGAGCACCCGGGATATCACGCCGAGGCCCGTGTAGACGTACTGTATCCCGGCGGCTTGTTCGACGGAGGGCTCGGAGCCGTCGAGACGAGCCGATAGCAGGCAGAGCAACGCCGGAGTGTGGTCGACGTCGTCGAGAGCGGCGCCGACGTAGCCGCCGAGGTCGTCGGGGTAGACGTCGTGGCTGAGCGCGTCGAACTCCTTCTTGAGCCGCCGGACGTCTTCTTCGAACCCCGTCATCCGGCTAGAGGTAGACGGTGTCACGGCAAAAGCTTTTCATCTTGGTGGCTACCGCTCTATCGAGACGCCGTAGACGCGCTCGGGGACGTCGACGTTCGCCCGCCGGAGGCCTTCGCGGTAGCCTTCTTCGAGCAACGAACGGACTCTACGGGGCACCGTCCGCGGGCCGAGAACGGCGCCGGGTCGCTCGGGGTCGTCGAGGAAATCGGTCTCCATCGCGAAGTCGCGGTCGTTTTCGAGCGCCTCGCGCAGCCAGTCCTCGCGCGCGAGCACCGACGGCGTGACGCCTTCGACGCCCGGCGACGAGTAGTGCTTGACGACGCGCTCGCGCTCCATGCCCGCGGCGACCGCGCGGTCGCCGACGTCGCCGAACTCCTCCTCGGCCTCGGCGTGTAGCTGGACGGCGCAGTCGCACCGGGCACCTAGCTCGAAAGCGTGGTCGATTACGTCGTTCGACGCACGCCAGACTTCGTCGGAGACGTCGTAGTGAGGTCTTCCGGACTTCAGGGCGACGGCGGCGCCGTCTTCGACGTAGCCGGCGGCGACGTCGAGGCCTTCGCGCATCAGGTCCGCTGCTTCGTCGGCCGACATCCCGCGGTCGACGAGACGCGAGATCAACGCCGGGTGGACGCCGAACACCGGGTGTATATCGCCGTCGAGAGCGCTCGCCGCGTCGCGGCAGACGTCGAGCGTGAGGTCGAAGCCGCGTTCGAAGTCCTCGGCCTCGGCTACCTCCACGCCGAGGCTCCACGACGGCTTGTTGACGACGAAGAGATGGCTTCCTCCGGCGGCGGCGAACTCGCGGGCGGCTTCGAGCGGCGAGCCCTCGACTGGATCGAGATGCAGGTGGTCGTCGACGACGGGCAGGTCGAGGTCGTCGGGCTGTATCACAGGTTCTGTTTGAGGGTGGCGACGGCGTCCATCAGCTCGGTGGCGGAGGTGGACGCTCGTTCTAGCGCCTCGAGTACGTCGCCGACCTCGTCTATATCGCCCTGGGCCTCCGACACGAAGTCGTCGTCGAAGGCGTCGGCGCGCCGGCCTATCTCCAGCCACTTCCTGGCTTCGCGCAACGCTGCCTCGGCCTCGCCGGCGTCGAGCGACGACTTCAGGCCGTTGAGCACACCTACGACGTTGCCCGCCTCCGTCTCGAGGATGTCGTCGGCGCTCGGTAGCTCTCGTCTCGCGGCCTCGAGGTTGGACTCGACGTCTTCCTTCATCTCGCCGGAGGCCTCCGTGAACAGGTCCTCGTCGTCGAAGCTAGACTGCGCCATGTCCAACCGAAGTGCGGGGTGGCCTTAAATCATACGTGGCCTGCCGGCCGTCTGAGCTACGTCGAGACGCCGTCGACCTGCATCGATGGGTAGCCGTCGTCTTCCGCGAGGCTCGCGGTGACCACGGCGTCGCCCACCTCTACGTCGAGCGAGACGTCGAGCATCGTGCCCTCGAGTTCGGCGTAGCCGTACCGGTTGAACTCGGGTTCGTCTATCTCGACCCGGGCGTCGACGACGTAACGCTGGGATTCGACGGATTTCTCGATGGCTCGACGGAGGCTCTCTCGGGAGTCGCGGTCGAACGGCGCGCCGACGAACTGGTGGTAGAGCGCGCCGAGCTTAATCCCGGCTTCGAAGCACGCTCTCTCGGAGTCGGACGGCACCTCTACCTCCACCTCCCCCGGACTCGTTCCGCGCGGCGGTATCTACGTGTCATCACTGGTCGTACATCCGCTCCACATACCTTTCTTTGGTTTTAAGTGCGGTCGAAGCCAACCCCGCACCAAGATGACCGCCGACGGACTACGGGACGTGGGAGAGGAGCTAGAGCGGGTCATAGACGACGAGGACGTCCCGGAGAACGTCAGGGCTTCGCTCAAGGAAGCGAGGGAGCACCTGCTCGACGACTCGAAGCCCGAGAGCGAGCGCGCTGCCAACACCGTCAACGTCCTGAACGACGTCTCGAGCGACCCCAACCTGCCGATGCACATCCGGACGTTGATATGGAACGTCAGCGGCGAGCTAGAGACAGTAACCATGGAATGACCTCGGGTACCACGAGAGTACTGCACACGGCGGACACGCACCTCGGGTACAGGCAGTACGGCAGCGACGAACGCAGGGCGGACTTCCTGCGTTCGTTCGAGGCCGTCGTCGACGACGCCGTCTCCGGCGACTACGACGCCCTGGTCCACGCGGGCGACCTGTTCCACAGCAGGAACCCATCGCTGGTCGATGTCATCCCCACCGTCGAGTGCTTCCGGAGGCTGAGGGACGCCGGCGTGAGAGCGCTCGCCGTCGTCGGCAACCACGAGCGCAAGCGTAGCCAGCAGTGGCTCGACCTGCTCGGTAGCATGGGTCTCGTCGAACGACTCGGACGCGAACCCGTCGTAGTCGGAGACGTCTGCTTCTACGGAGTCGACTACGTGCCGCCGAGCGAGATAGACGGTTTCGACTACGGCTTCGAGGCCTGTGACGCCGGTTTCAGCGTCCTCGTGGGACACGGGAGGTTCGAGCCGTTCCCGTACGGCGAGTGGCGTCTCTCTGAGTTCGTCGAGCGCTCCGACGTCGACTGGGACGCCTTCCTCCTCGGTGACTACCACCACTTCGAGCGCGAGGACG
>JBKGYY010000065.1:0-7741 GCA_046545855.1 Halobacteriales archaeon
GGACGCGGAGCCGGAAGCCGACGCGGACGACGAGGAGGAAGAGTAGATGACGTCGAGAGCCGACCTCTACGACGTAGACGGCGACGAAGCCGAGGCCAAGAGAGAGACGTGCCCGCGGTGCGGCGACAGCTTCCTCGCGCGCCACGGCGACAGACAGCACTGCGGTCGATGCGGCTACACCGAGTGGGACTGAACCCGGACGAAGCCGACCGACCGGCTCCCACTCGCGGGAGACCGGTAGACGGAGGCCGCATTTGATACTCGGCATAGAAGGCACCGCGTGGAACGCCGGAGGTGCGCTCTACGACCCCGAGGTAGACGACGTAGTCGAGATGGACTCCGAGGCCTACGTCCCCGACTCCGGAGGCATACATCCACGCGAAGCCAGCGAACACCTGTCGGACCACCTGGTCGACGTCGTCGAAGGCGTGCTCAAGGGCCACGAGAGCGACGTCGAGGCCGTGGCGTTCAGCCGCGGCCCCGGTCTCGGACCGTGTCTCCGCGTCACCGCGACGGCCGCCCGGGCGTACGCACAGAGGCTCGACGTGCCTCTCGTCGGAGTCAACCACACGCTCGCCCACGTCGAGATGGGGCGGTGGAGCTCCGGCTACGAGGACCCCGTGGCGCTCGACGCCGCCGGAGCCAACGCCCTCGTGACGACGTACCGCGGCGGACGCTACCGCGTGCTCGGCGAGACCATGGACACGGGCGTCGGCAACGCGCTCGACAAGCTAGCCCGACACGCCGGCCTGTCACATCCCGGAGGACCGAAGCTCGAAGAGCTAGCCAGCGAGACCGACCGGTACGTCGAGCTACCCTACACCGTCAAGGGGATGTCGTTCTCGTTCTCCGGCGTCGTCACCGCCGCGAAACAGCGCATCGACGACGGCGAACCGCTCGAGGACGTCGCTTACTCCGTGCAGGAGACGGTTTTCTCGATGCTCACCGAGGTGTGCGAGCGCGCTCTCGCTCTGACGCGGAAGGACGAACTCGTCGTCGGCGGAGGCGTCTCGCGTAACGTCCGGCTGAGGGAGATGCTCCGCGAGATGGCGGGCGAACGCGACGTCGAGTTCCACGCTCCAGACGAACGCTACCTCGGCGACAACGCCGGCATGATAGCCGTGCTCGGATGGATGATGTACGACGCCGGCGTGTCGGTCGCGCTCGAGGACAGCGGCGTCCTCCCGGGCTGGCGGCCGGAGTCGGTCGACGTCGCCTGGCGCGACGACGTGTCGCGGGACGCCGGCTTCGTCCAGGGCGCCGAAGCAGAGGTGTCGTTCGACCGGGAGCGCGGAGTCGTGTCCAAACGCAGGCTGCCGAAGACGTACCGGGCGCCGGCGCTCGACGACCGCGTGAGACGGACGCGGACGCGCCGCGAGGCCAGGCTGCTGAGCCGCGTGCGCCGAGACGGCGTATCGACGCCCGTCGTCCTCGACGTCGACGTATTGGAGCACTCGCTCGAGCTAGAGATGTTGGTCGACGGCGACGAGGTCGCCGAGCTACGAGCGCCGTCGCCGGACGACGCCCGGGAGTGCGGCGAGGTGCTCGCGCGCCTGCACGCGTCGGGCGTCGCCCACGGCGACCCGACGACGAGGAACTTCCTGCGTTCCGACGGCCGCGTCTACCTCGTGGACTTCGGCCTCGGTTACGCGACCAGGGACGTCGAGGACTACGGCGTGGACGTCCACGTCTACCGGTCGTCCGTCGAGGGTACCGTCGGGGACGAGGAGGCAGACGAGGCGGTCGACGCCTTCGAAAGCGGCTACGTCTGGGAGCGCTCGGGAGACGTGCTGTCCCGGGCCGACGAGATAGAAGGACGTCGTCGGTACGCCTGAGCGCCGGCGGCCGACGTCAGCCCTCGGTCGACGTCTGAGCGCTCTCGAGCATCTCAGCCAGCCGGCCGCCGTCGACTAGCCGGACTCCCGCCTGCGACGCGAACTCGCGCGCAGGCCGCGAGAAACCGCCCGTCGTCACGACCGCGACGACGTCGACGTCGTCGCGGTGGAGGAGGGCGCTGTACTGCTGTACCTCGGGGGAGCCGACCTTGGCGCCGTCGGTGTACCGTTTGACCTGGACGGCGCACCGGGTCTCCACGGGGTCGCGGCGTACCGCCATGAAGTCGACGCCGCCGTCGTTCGACCGGCGTTCGGACTCGACGCGCCAGCCGTACGCCCGCCATATCATGCCGACGACCTGCTCTAGCTCTATCGGGTCGGTCCGCTCGAGGTCGTCGGGCGTGTAGTCCTCGAGGTCTAGCTCGCTCGGTCGCCTCCGGTAGACGAGGTATCCGGCTGTGGCGACAGCCAGCAGGGCGGCCGCGACGTAGACGTAAGGCGGTAGTTCGAAAGGCATCGGGTCGGCGTTGTCCTGCGGTCGGCTTTTGTGCTTCGGAGCCAGCGCGAATCCGGTGGGTCTAACTACGCCCGCCGTGCAGTCCACGTCGATGAAGATAGCGGTGCCCTCGAAAGGCCGTCTCCACGAGCCCACCGTCGACCTGTTCGACCGCGCGGGACTCGAGATACAGAACGGCAGCGACAGGAAGCTCTACGCCGGCACCGTCGACCCCGACCTCAAGGTGCTGTACGCGCGTGCGGCCGACGTCCCCGAGTACGTCGAGGAAGGCGCCGCCGACCTCGGTGTCACTGGGCTCGACCAGGTTCGGGAGAGCGGCTGCGACCTCGTCGACGTACTCGACCTGGGTTTCGGCGAGTGCGAGCTGGTCGTCGCGGCGCCGGAGGGCGAGTACGAGTCGCTCGGCGCGCTCGGCGGAAAACGAGTGGCGACGGAGTTCCCGCGTGTGACACGCGAGTTCTTCGAGCGCGAGGCCGTCGAGGTCGAGGTCATCGAGGTGAGCGGCGCGACGGAGTTGACGCCGCACGCGGGCATGGCGGACGCCATAGTCGACATCACGTCGACGGGCACGACTCTCGAGGTCAACAACCTCGAGGTGGTCGCGAGCGTCCTCGAGTCGAGCGCGCGGCTGTTCGCGCACCCCGACGTAGTCGACGACCGGAAGACAGAGGACGTCGTGAGCGCTCTCGACAGCGTGCTCCAGGCCGAGGACCGCAGGTACCTGATGATGAACGTGCCCGAGGACTCTCTCGACGCCGTCAAAGAGGCGGCGCCGGGTCTCGGCGGCCCCACGGTGATGCGCGTCGAAGGCGACTCGATGGTCGCGGTGCACGCCGTCGTCGACGAGGACCGTATCTACGAGACCGTGAACGCAGTCCGTAGGGAGGGTGCGAGGGACATTCTCGTGGTGCCGATAGAGCGCATGATAAGGTAGACGGCGGGCAGGATAAACGCGTTTTCCGGACGGCGTTCAGTAGGTCTCGAGGTAGCGGTCTAGCTCCCACTCGGAGACCGCGACCTTGTAGTCGGTGTACTCCGCCGTCTTCGCCTCGACGAACTTCGGTCCGACGTGCGGCCCGAGTGCGTCGTAGACGACGTCGTCGGCCTCTAGCTCGGCGATCGCTTCACCCAGGTTGCCGGGGAGCGTCTCGATGCCGTACTCCTCTCGTTTCTCCTCGTCGAACTCGTAGATGTTCTCGCGTATGGGTTCGGGGCACTCCAGGTCGTTCTCGACGCCGTCGAGTCCCGCGTGGATCAACGCGGCGAAAGCGAGGTAGGGGTTGCACGACGGGTCGGGGAACCGGGCTTCTATGCGCGACGCCGCGGGGATTCGTGCGGCGGGCTTCCGGATCAACGCCGAGCGGTTGCGGTCGCTCCACGCGACGTAGACCGGGGCCTCGTAGCCGGGCACGAGGCGTTTGTAGCTGTTCACCGTGGGGTTGGTGACCGCGGTTATCGCGGGCGCGTGTTCGAGGACGCCGGCGAGGAACGACCGCGCGGTGTCGCTGAGGTCGAACTCGTCGTCGCCGTCGTGGAAGGCGTTCTCGCCGTCTTCCGTCATCATCGAGATGTGGGTGTGCATGCCGGAGCCGTTGATGCCCGCGATGGGCTTCGGCATGAAGGTCGCGTGCAGGTCGTGTTCGGCGGCGATGGCTCGGACGACGGTCCGGAACGTCGCGACGTTGTCCGCGGTCGTCAGCGCGTCGTCGTACTCGAAGTTTATCTCGTACTGTCCTTCGGCGACCTCGTGGTGGCTGGCCTCTATCTCGAAGCCCATCTCCTCGAGGCCGAATATGATGTCGCGGCGGACGTCGCTCGCGAGGTCCTTGGGCGCGAGGTCGAAGTAGCCGCCTGCGTCGGCTGTCTTCGTGGTCGCGCCTCCTTCTTCGTCCTCCTCGAACATGAAGAACTCGGGCTCGGGCGCGCAGTTGACGGTGTACCCGAGGTCTGCAGCTCGGTCGAGCGCCTGTTTGAGGACGTAGCGCGGGTCTCCCTCGAAGGGTTCGCCGGTCGACGTGTCTATGATGTCGCAGATTAGGCGGGCGCTCGCTCCTCCTTCGCGTCGCCTCCACGGCAGGACGGCGAAGGTTTCGGGGTCGGGCTGGAGGCGCATGTCGCTCTCCTGTATACGGACGAAGCCTTCTATGGAGGAGCCGTCGAAGTAGATGCCTTCTTCGAACGCCTTGCGTGCCTGGTCGGCCGGGATGCTGACGTTCTTCACTACGCCGAGTATGTCGGTGAACTGGAGGCGCAGGAACTTGACGTTCTCTTCTTCTATCTCGTCTAGTACGTCTTGCTCTGTTGTCATGTTTTGGTTTTTGGTGGTTCGGTCCCGTGTTGTGGACCGTTTTCTTTACCTCACGACAGAGTCGATGGTGTCTAATATATTAAGGATTATGGTTCAAATCTTCCACGAATGCCCCGGATTGCTGTGTGTTTCTGTGTGTATAGTTCATTATATACGAATGTAATGATTTAAGTGGTGTGGAGCATAGAGTCCGAATACATGACGTATGACAACCTCGACTTGAAGATAATCAACCTGTTGCTCGACGACGGTCGAGCCAGCCTCCGCAGCCTCGCCGAAGAACTCGACGTCTCCGTCACCACCGTCAGCAACCACCTCAAGGCCATGGAGGAAGAAGGCATAATCCAGGGGTTCAAACCCATAGTCAGCTACCCAGACCTCGGCTACACCGTGACGTGCGTCCTCATGATAAAAGCCGAAGGCGACGGACTACGCGACCTCGTCGGCGAACTCGAAGAAGAACAGTCGTTCATCAACGTCTACGAGGTCACCGGCGACTTCGACATAATCGCCACCGGCAAGTTCCGGGACACAGAGGAGATGAACGACACCATCAAGAGCCTCCTCAACAAGCCCATGGTCCGCGAGACCAACACCAACGTGGTTCTCTCCACCGTCAAGGAAGGCGAGGACATCGAGTTCGAGTACTGAACACGTAGCCGCGAGCAAGTGGCAGCAAGACGGACTAACGCTCGGCTTTCACGCGACGACAGAGCAACGACGACAGCCGCCACGTACCAAGGAAACTCACCGTCACCCGAACAAGTATTTAAGCCCTCAGACGAGATATCAGCAGGGAGCAGATGCTGCTCGTAATCTGCGTCGACCGCGACGACGACCTCGGCCGCAAGGCAGGAGTGGACACTCCGGTCGTAGGCCGAGAGAGCGTCGAACACGTCGCACGCGAGTTCGGACTCAGCGACCCCGAGGACAGCGACCTCAACGCGCTCTACGAAGCGATGCGGATATACGACCAGGAGGTCGCCACGGGCGAGGACGTCGAGATAGCCGTGCTCGCCGGAAGCGCGCGCACCCACAGGAACTCCGAGAGAGCCGTCGCGAGACAGCTAGACCGCGTGCTCGACGACGTCGACGCCACCCGCGCGCTCGTCGTCACCGACGGCGCCGAGGACGAGAGCGTCATACCCGTCGTCGAATCCCGGCTCAAGATAGACGGCGTCAGCCGGACCGTCGTACGCCAGGCCGAGAACCTCGAGAACGCCTACCACGTGATGAAGCAGTTCCTCGACGACCCCGAGACCCGGGCGACGTTGCTCGTCCCCCTCGGCATCCTCCTAATGATCTTCCCCGTCGACGTCGTCCTCCGGCACATGGGCTTCGAGGGCGTCGCGATAGCGCTCGCAGCCGGCGTCCTGGGCGTCTACTTCATATTCAAGGGGTTCGGTCTCGACGACGAACTCGACGCCCTCATAGAGGGCAGCCGCGAAGCCATATACAGCGGCAAGTTCAGCCTGATAACCTACATCATCGCAGCCGGACTCGCCGTCATAGGCGTCGCCGGAGGCATAAGCGGCGTGCAGTCTTTAGGCGCCGACGGCGAGGAGGTCGTCACCGACATAGTGCCCCTCGCGATGGCTTTCGTCCAGGGCTCGATATTCTGGCTCACAGGCGCCGGAGTCGTGTCGAGCGTCGGCAGAATAGTCGACGACTACCTCCGGCGCAACCACCTCCCGCGCGCCTACCTCAACGCACCCTTCTACATCGTCAGCCTCGGTCTCGTGTTCCACGGAGTCAGCGGCTACTTCCTCAACATCGAGGGCTTCGACGAAGTCTACCTCACAGTCACCGTCGTAGTCTCCGTCGGCATAGGCGCAACGAGCACGTACGTCTTCGGCGGCCCTCGGCGCGGAGGAGAGGGCGATGAAGAAGTCGGCGTCGAGATACCTCAAGGCGAAAGCTGACACGGCGAACAGACGCCAATCAAACCCTGCGGTCGACTGCGAAACCCGCTACGTCGGACAACGACTCCCTGGCGCCGGAGGGCTCCAGCGCCTCCGCTGCGTCCCGCGCCTCCTCGACGTGGTCGCGAGCCAATCCCCGGGCGTACTCGACGGACTCCGGCAGCCTCGCGTCCTCCGACCGCAGGTGAACGGCTACGACCGACGGCCTGTCGAGCAATGCGTCGCGGCCGACGGGCTTCCCGAGGTCGTCCTGCGTCGACGTGTAGTCGAGGACGTCGTCACGTATCTGGAACGCGATACCGAGGTGCCGTGCGTAATCAGCGAGAGCGTCGAGCTCGGCGTCCGACGCCTCGCCAGCGACGCCGCCGACGACGCACGCGGCCTCGAACAACGCCGCAGTCTTCCGGTACGCGAGCTCTTCGTACTCCTCCGTCGAACCGAGGTTTTCGACCAGCTCCATCGCCTCGCCCTCGCCGAGACGGCGGACCGCGGACACCATCGCCTCCACCGCCCGCCTGTCGTCCGTGATCTCGAGCGCTTTCGCGAGCAACGCGTTGCTCGACAGGACGGCGACGTCGTGGTCGAACTCGTCGTGGACGCTCGGCGCACCCCGCCGGACGTCGCTTCGGTCGATGACGTCGTCGGCGACGAGCGCGCTCGTGTGCACGTACTCGACTCCGACGGCGTACCGGAGCGCGCGTTCCCTCGGCCCCGAGGCTCCGACGGCCTCGTACGACAGCAACGTCAACGCCGGCCGCAGGCGTTTGCCGCCGCTCATCGAGACGTGGAGCACGGCCTCCGACAGCAGACGGGGTTCTATCTCTCGGCCGACGTCCTCGAGCGCGCTCTCGACCTCGCGCGCGTATCCGCCGAGCACGTCCTCCATCGCCTCCTCCATCGGTCTAACGACGTCTGAGGCGGCCAAAAGGCCATCGGAACGCCCCCGGAAGAGAAACCCTTATGGAATCCAGTCGGCCACTTGCTAGCGCGCGAGGGTAGCCAAGCCTGGAAACGGCGGCGGACTCAAGACCCGCTCCCGAAGGGGTCCGTGGGTTCAAATCCCTCCCCTCGCACTGAGCGAGCTATTGCGAGCGAAGGAGAAGGGACGGGATTTGAACGCGTGAACGGAACGAGCGAACGCGAGTGAAGTGACCGAAGT
>JBKGYY010000066.1:0-7697 GCA_046545855.1 Halobacteriales archaeon
GTTGGCATCGACTTAAACCAGTCGTCGCTATACCAAATCATCTTCGGGCCGCCCTTCCCCGTCATCCAACCGGGCCGAGCGACATCCTGCGACTCGGTCGGAAGCCGTCCAAAAGGAGCCCCAACCCGGTCCCGGAGACCGAAACTCATACACGCGCTCTCGCCAACCCCCGTACATGGCAGACGACCTCCCGCCGAAGGAGGAGTTCAGCGACTGGTACAACGAACTCCTGTTCCAGGCGGAGATAATGGACGTGCGCTACCCCGCGAAGGGCGTCTACGTCTGGTTCCCCTTCGGCCAGGAGCTAAGGAACCACGTCTACGACCGCCTGACGGGGATGCACGACGCGACGGGACACCGGGAGGCCGGCTTCCCCGTGCTCATCCCCGAGGGCATCCTGGCGAAGGAAGGCGAGCACATCGCGGGCTTCGAGGACGAGGTGTTCTGGGTGACGCACGGAGGCCGGCGCGAGCTAGACGAACGCATGGCGCTCCGGCCGACGAGCGAGACACCGATGTACACGATGTTCGACCTCTGGATACGGAGCCACACCGACCTACCTCTAAAGATATACCAGGTCGCCAACATCTGGCGGAGCGAGACGGAGCACACGCGGCCGCTCATCCGGCTCCGGGAGATAACCGGTTTCAAGGAAGCCCACACGGCGCACGCGTCGTACGAGGAGGCCGCCGCGCAGGTCGAGGAAGCCCTCGCGCTCTACCGGGAGTTCTACGACTGGCTCGGCGTCCCCGTCGTCGTCACCGAGCGCCCCGACTGGGACAAGTTCCCCGGCGCAGACTACACCTACGCCGTCGACACCCTGATGCCCGACGGACGGGCGCTCCAGGTCGGCACGGCGCACAACCTCGGTCAGAACTTCAGCGAGGCGTTCGAGGTCGAGTTCGAGAACACCGAAGGCGAGCAAGAAGCGGTCTACCAGACTTCGTACGGCGTCAGCGAGCGGTGCATCGCCGCCGTCATGAGCGTCCACGGAGACGACAACGGCCTCGTTCTCCCGAGCGAGGTAGCGCCGACCCAGGTCGTCATCGTGCCCGTTCTCTTCGGGGACGACGACGAGAACCAGGAGATACTCGAGGTCTGCCTCGAAGTCGAGAGCCGGCTGGAGGACGCCGGCCTCCGCGTCGAACTCGACGACAGCGACCGCAGCCCCGGCGCGAAGTACTACGACGCAGAAATGAAGGGTACTGCGGCGAGGGTCGAGATAGGTCCCCGCGACCTCGAGAGCGACTCCGCCGTCGTCGTCGACCGCCTGGGGAACGAGTCAGACGCACCGCTCGACGACGTCGTCGGCCACGTCGAAGGCGTTCTCGAAGCGCTCGACGAAGAGCTACGCGGCGCCGCGCAACGGGGCTTCGACGACCGCGTGACAGAAGTCGACGGCTACGGCGACCTCAACCCCGCTCTCGACGACGGCTTCGCGCGCGTAGGCTGGTGCGGCAGCGAGGACTGCGGCAAGTCGATAGAGGAAAAGTCGGACGGCGACCTTCTCGGCGTGCCGAAGGAGGGCGCCGACGGCCCCGGAGCCTGCCTGGAGTGCGGCGGAGAGGCCGACGACGCCGCCTACGTCGCGCGCACGTACTGAACGGGTGCGAGGCTGTTCCCGGCCGAAGCGGTTTTGCGGAGGCCGCGACAACGACACATTATGTCAGGCTACCCCTCGCGTCGACCGCGTCGACTCCGCCGCGAAGGCGTGCGAGAGATGGTGAGCGAGACCAAGCTTTCGGCGGACGACCTCGTGCAGCCGCTGTTCTTCGACGCCAACCTCTCGGAGCCGAGAGAGATACCGAGCATGCCCGGCGTACACCGACATCCTGTCGGCGACGCCGCGGAGCGCGCCGGCGACGTCCGCGACGCCGGCGTGCCCGCAGTCATGCTGTTCGGCGTCCCCGAGACGAAGGACGAACGCGGAAGCCGGGCGTGGGCCGACGACGGCGTCGTACAGCGCGCCGTGCGCGAGATAAAGGAGCACGTCCCCGGGCTCGTCGTCGTCACCGACCTGTGTCTCTGCGAGTACACGACCCACGGACACTGCGGAGTCCACGAAGACGGCGACGTAGAAAACGACGCCACGCTGCCGTTGCTCCGCGAGGTCGCGAAGTCGCAGGCCGCCGCCGGCGCCGACGTCGTCGCGCCGAGCGGCATGATAGACGGCGCCGTCGGAGCGATACGCGAGGCGCTCGACGCCTCGGGACACACGGACGTCGGCGTGATGTCGTACAGCGTCAAGTACGCGTCGGCGTTCTACGGTCCGTTCCGCGACGCCGCCGACAGCGCGCCGGCGGAGGGCGACCGGACGGGGTACCAGATGGACCCCGCGAACTCCCGCGAGGCCCTGGTCGAAGCCCGGCTGGACGTCGAAGAAGGAGCAGACTGGCTGATGGTCAAGCCCGCGCTATCCTACCTCGACGTCGTCAGCCGCGTCGCCGGCGAGTTCGACGTGCCGGTGGCGGCGTACAACGTCTCGGGGGAGTACGCGATGCTGAAGGCGGCCGAGCGCGAAGGCTGGCTCGACGCCCGCGACACCGCGGTGGAGTCACTGCTCTCGATAAAGCGCGCGGGAGCCGACGTGGTGATAAGCTACTGGGCGGAGTCGCTGGCCGGCAGCGGTGCGTTCGACTGAATCCCGGGCCGTGGGAACCGATGAGGGCTTTTTTAGTCCGGGGCGACCAAGGTTCGGCGTATGTCGGAAGAGCTGAAATCGGCGACAGAGAAAGCGGAGAAGCGACTGGGTGAACTGGAGGAAGAGCTACGCGGGAGTCTCGACGAAGGATCGGACCGCGTCAACGAACTACTCGGTGACGCCGGCGACCTACTCTCCGAACTGGGAGAGGAGGGAGAGCAGTCCGTCGACGACCTCAGGGAGAAGATAGAGGAGATCGACTCCAGGATAAAGGAGGAGATAGAGTCGGGGTCAGACAAAGCACGTCAGGCGCTCGACGACCTCCGTGAAAGGATCGACGAAGTCGAGAGCAGTCTCCAGGACTGAAGCTATAGCTCGCGCCCGCAGTGCGGGCACTCCTCGTGGTCGCCTTCCTCGACGCGGAGCCTCTGGCTCGACTCCCGGATGTCGCGCATGGCGTCGCCGATGCGGTCTTCGACGTCGGTCTCGTGTTCGACGCCGACCTCGGCGCCCTCGACCTCGAGGAGGAAGCGCGCGGTCTCGCTGACCTCGTACATCATCTCGTCGAGTTCTTCCGTCGTGAAGAAACCGCTCATGGCGCCGTAGAGGAAAGTCGAACCCGCCATCCGGACCTTGTCCTCGAACGCCGACCTAGCCTGGTTGACGGCCTGCGGCGAGTAGGTGTCCTCCATGAAGGGAACTAGCTCGGGGAGGTTGTCGCCTATCAACGTCATCTCGACGCCGGTCTCCGTCCGGAAGTCGGCGCACAGGCGGGCGATAGCCCACTCTCGTGCGGTGATGTACGTGCGCTTCCGGAGGAAGTCGTTGACGCGTTCGTAGCGCGCCGTGTCTATCTTCTGGAACCGGTCGTACTTCCGGACGCGTTCCGGCACGTCGGCTCCGTCGTCTTCTACGTCGTCCTCGAGAGACAGCAGGCTGGCTTCTGGTTCGACGAAGCCACGGGGAGTGGACTCCAGGTGGCCGCTGTCCTCCGGCCGCGCGGCTTCCTGCCGGGCGTAGCCTTTCTCTGGCTCGTCTTCGACGTCGGGCTCTGTCCCGTGTGCTTCGTCCCGGAGCGCGCTCTCACCTGGTTCCATATACCGACATATGGTTTACGCCGGACGTCCATAAGGCTTCGTCAGACGTCCGATAGACGCACGGAAAGACGGGAAACGCCCGAAGTACCCTGCAGCCACAACTGCAGTTCGCTTCCAGGAAGACAAGTTGCGAGGCAAAAGAACTTCGTTTACCGGGCACCGAACAAAACTTGATGGTAAGCGACGCGCAGATAGACAGGAGCCGCGAGATACAGCGTCGCACAGGCCGAACGTTCTACCTCGCCACGAGGTTCCTGCCGCGCCAGAAACGTGAACCCACGCACGTGCTCTACGCGTTCTTCCGCGTCGCCGACGAGATAGTCGACGGCGACGAACTCAGCCCCGCGGAGCAGAGAAACCAACTCGAAGAAATCAGGAGACAGCTGTTCGGTCAGACCGAAGGACGCCCGGAGGTAGCCGCGTTCGACGACATGCGTCGTCGGCACGACTTGAAAGACGAAGACGTCAGGAGCTTCCTCGACTCGATGGAGATGGACGTGTCGAGGCAGCGTTACGAGACGTACGAACAACTGGAGAAGTACATGGACGGCTCAGCCGCGGCAGTCGGCCGAATGATGACCGCGGTCATGCGGCCCGAAGACCACGAGAAAGCAGTGGAACACGCCTCGGCGCTCGGCGAAGCGTTCCAGATGACCAACTTCCTGCGAGACGTGCGCGAGGACGCAGAAGAACTCGGACGCGTCTATATACCGAGCGAGACACTCGAGACACACGGCGCCGACGTCGAAGACGTCCTCGAACTCGAGGACTCACCAGCCGTCAGACGGTCGGTAGCCGACGAAATAGAGAGAGCCGAGGAACTCTACCGCGAGGGCGTCAAGGGATTAAACCTCCTGCCCGAAGGCTGCAGGTTCCCCGTGCTGCTAGCCGCGGTACTCTACAGCGACTACCACCGGCAGATACAGAAGCTCGAGCACGCGGTAGTTCGAGAGCGACCAGAGCTATCCAGCGCGAGGAAGGCTTACCTCTGCATCCGGACCTGGTTCGAATGGAGGCGGACCGGACGAGACGCCGAAGACGCTTTCTACAGGGCGAGCTGCGTGTCACGGGCTCCCCGACCGGTGAACCACGACGAACCAAACAAGGAGCACGAAGTCAGATCGTGCCCAGTCTCGCTCCTCTTCTGGCTAACCAACTCTGACCTACGTCGGAAGGTAGCGTCCCTCCTCCGTAGATAGGAGCAGAACCCCAAGCGCGGCCGCACCCAGCAGCGGGAGCCAGAGACCGTGGAACAGAGCCACCAGGCCCCAGAAAACCAGGAACGCCACCAGCGTGTCGAAAGCCGGCGCGAAGCCCCGCACCCTCTCATCGAGCGCGCCGTCGTCGAACGACACCGCGAGCACCGCCACACCCATCGAACCACTCAAGATCCAGCCGAGGTAGTTGACCAGCGGCACGCCGTAGTAGACGCCAGGCTCGTTCCAACCCCAGAAACCCAGCGCCACGGCGCCGGGGTCGAGCACGCCGTCGAGACCGACTACGAAACCGACCGCCGCCACCACGAACCCGGCACGTCCCACGTGCGGACGCACGTACCGCAGAGACAGCAGGTAGCCGTTCACCAGGATAGGAACCCAGAAGAGCGGGAGAGCAACCGGCACGCCGAAAGCCATCGGTCCCATCTCCTGGAGGTAGCTGAAGTCCCCGTATGGCACTCCGGTGGCGACGCCAACGGACTCGAACACGTACGCAAGAACGGAGACGAATCCGAGGCCGAGCAGCGCCCGCGAGTCGACGGCAGGTAAGACCGCGAGCGCCAGCGGCAGCGCCATAACTGCGTTCGCGAGAACCAGGCCGACCGTGGACTCCCTGGCCGCCTCCAGCAGAACGTGGTCGAACCGCTGGCTCGCCACCATCAGCACGGCGCCGACGGCGGGGAACACCACGGCTACGGTCGCCCGGTTGGCCTCGACGACCGAGACGAGGCGTTCGAAGGCGACGGAGTCGTCTACCTCCACCTAGCTCACCCGAACACCAGCCTCCAAAGCCCCGCCATGGTTATCAACATCCCGACGAACGAGTTTACGAACGGGTAGTACCAGTAGGCAGCGGTGACGTCTACGTCCCGGAGGAGGTAGACGACGACGAGAGCCGGGTACAACGCCATCAGCACGCCCCAGGGGGGCGACAGCACGCCGAGGACTACGGCGCTCGCGGTCCAGACGACGAGGCAGTAGACGAGCGTCCGACCGCGACCGAGCACCGTCGCGGTAGTCCGGATTCCTGCGTCTCGGTCGGCTTCGACGTCGGGTATCGCGCTGAACGTGTGCATCGCCATCGTCCACAGCCAGCCGCCTGCGATCGCGAGCATCGGCGGCTGTTCGCCCGCGAGCGCGACGTATGCCACGACTCCGGGGACGACGTACAGGCCGTTGGAGAGCGAGTCGAGCAACGGCTTGGTCTTGAACCGGAGCGGCGGCGCGCTGTACTGCACCGCGAGGAAGTAGAAGACCAGGAGCCAGAGCTGTCCTTCACGCGGCAGGAACGGCAGGAAGACGAGGCCCAGCAGCGTCGAAGCGACGATGACGGCCAGGACGACTCGGTCTCCATCGTACCTCACTTCCTTCGAGTCCTTCTTCGGGTTGTACTCGTCTACGTCGCTGTCGAAGACGTCGTTGACGCCATACAGCATCACGTTACCGGGAAGAAGGAAGTACAGGAACAGCCCTACCGACAGCGGCGAGAAAAGCTCCCACACGGTCGAGGCACCGAAAGCCGCGCCGACGAGAACCGGCCCGGCGAGATAGAGCCAGAACATCGGCCTCGAAAGGAAGAACAGGTAACCCAGGCGGTCGGGCACCGGCAGGTCCTCGGGCTCCGCCTCCATCAGTCCCTTGAGGTCGTCGACGTTCAAGCTAACACCTCCGTCGGGACCCGAGGTGTTCGAGCCGGCGTCATCCCAGGTCCTCCTTCACCTTGTCAGCCGCGTGCTCGCCGCTTATGAGGCACATCGGCACGCCTATCCCGGGCGTGGTGAACGAGCCGGTGTAGTAGAGGCCGTCGACCTCGTCGCTCCGGTGCGACGGCCGGAGGAAAGACGTCTGGAACAGCGTGTGCGCGAGACCGAGAGCCGTCCCGCGGTAACTGTTGTACCTTTCGCGGAACTCCTCGACGCAGAACATCTCCTCGACCTCTATCCGGCCGCGGAGGTCGGTGTCGGCGTTCTCCGCGAGGTCGTCGAGCACGAGGTCGCGGTAGTCGTCCCTGACTTCCTCGGAGTCGTCGAGACCGGGGGCGATCGGCACGAGCACGAAAAGCGAGCTACAGCCCTCCGGCGCGAGTTCGGGGTCGGTGTCGCTGGGCGCGCATACGTAGTACGCGGGGTCGCTCGGCCAGCGATGTCTCTCGAATATCGCGTCGAAGTGGTGGTCCCAGTCCGTCGGGAGCACGAGTGTGTGGTGCTCTAGCTCGGGGACGTCGCCCTCGACGCCGAGGTAGAGAAGGAACGCCGACGGGGCGTAGGTCTTCTTCTCCCAGTATCTCTCGCCGTAACTCCTCTGGCTCTCGTCGAGCAACTCTAGCTCGGTGTGGGCGTAGTCGGCGTCGCTGACGACGACGTCGGCGTCGAAGCTCTCGCGGCCGCCGTCGACGTCGGCGGATACCCGGAGACCGTCGCCCGAGTCGTCGACGTCGGTGACGTCGACGCCGGTCTCAATCTCCACGCCCAGTTCCTCCGCCACCGCGGCGACCTGGTCGGCGACGTTCGTCATACCGCCCTCGGGATACCAGACGCCGAGGTTGAAGTCGACGTGGCTGATCAAGCTGTAGAGCGCCGGCGTCTTCTTCGGCGAACCACCGAGGAAGACCAGGGTGTACTGCATTATCTTCCGGAGCTTCGGATGGTCGAACCTCTTGTTGACGTACCTCTCCATGTTGCCGAGAAGCGTGAGGCCGCGCGCGCTCCGCGCGACGTCGAGGCTGACGAAGTCCCGGAGGCG
>JBKGYY010000067.1:0-7593 GCA_046545855.1 Halobacteriales archaeon
GTCGTCGGTCTGTCCCAACGGTTGGGCAGTGGGTCAGTCCCATCGGTCCAGTCGAACGTCGCTCCATCGGTCGTTCTCGTGTCACCAGCGTCGGCGCGGTACACCCCACGGGAACGTAACCCTTATGCAGGTCTCTCCACTACCTGAAAATAATGGACGAGACACAGGAAGGAACCGACGTCGAGAGCCTGCGACGCGGCACAGACCTCGTTAAACGGGGCTTCGCGAGCATGCAGAAAGGCGGCGTCATAATGGACGTCGTCGACGCCGAGCAAGCACAGGTGGCGGAGGAAGCCGGCGCCGTGGCGGTGATGGCGCTCGAAGCCGTGCCCAGCGACATACGCGAGCGCGGCGGAGTCGCCCGCATGGCGTCCGTCGACGTCAACGAAGAGATACTCGACGCAGTCTCCATACCCGTGATGGGCAAGGTACGGATAGGCCACGAGACCGAAGCCCGAGTGCTCGAAGCCGTCGGAATGGACATGATAGACGAGAGCGAGGTGCTGACGCCGGCGGACACCTTCAACCACATCGACAAGACCGAGTTCACCACGCCGTTCGTCTGCGGCGCCCGCGACCTCGGCGAGGCCTTACGGCGCATAGACGAGGGAGCCGCGATGATACGGACGAAGGGCGAGGCCGGGACAGGCGACGTAGCCGAAGCAGTGAGACATCAGAAGCGCATCAAGGGAGCGATTCGAGAGCTAGAGGGCATGAACCACGAGGAAAGACGGAACCTCGCGCGAGAGATAGAGGCGCCGCTGTCGCTCGTCGAGGAGACAGCGGAACGCGGCAGGCTTCCCGTCGTGAACTTCGCGGCGGGCGGCATAGCTACGCCGGAGGACGCCGCGCTAATGATGCAGCTAGACTGCGACGGTATCTTCGTCGGCAGCGGAGTGTTCGGCGCCGAGGACCCCGAGAGGATGGCGCGCGCGATGGTCGAAGCCGTCAACCACTACGACGAACCCGAGAGCCTCGTCGAGATATCCAGGGACGCCGGAGGCGGCATGCCCGGAAGGGACTCCTCGACGCTAGAGGAAGCCGAACGCCTCCAGTACCGCGGTAACTGATGGACGTCGGAGTTCTAGCTCTACAGGGCGACGTGAGAGAGCACGTAGAGGCGGCGCGCAGAGCGGCCGAGGAACTAAACGTCGATGTCGACGTCGAGGCAGTGCGTACTGCCGAGGGAGTGAGGGGAGCGGACGTCGTCGTCCTGCCGGGAGGGGAGAGCACTACGCTGTCGAGGCTGGCCCACGAGACCGACGTGGCGGAGGCCCTCGTCGACCACGTGACGTCGGGAGGCAGGACGCTCGCGACGTGCGCGGGCCTGATACTCGTCTCCCGGTCGGCGGACGACGACAGGGTCGAAACCCTCGGTCTTCTGGACGTCGCCGTCGAGAGGAACGCGTACGGCGGCCAGCGCGAGTCTTTCGAGGCCGACGTCGAAGTCGAAGGCGTCGACGGAGGCTTCCACGCGGTCTTCATAAGGGCTCCCAGGATAGCCGAGGTCGGTGAAGCCGAACCGATAGCGTGGCTCGACGACGACGTCGTCGGAGTCCGAGGCGGTCCCGAGGGCAACGTCGTCGCGACGTCGTTCCACCCGGAGCTTACGGACGACGTCTCGGTGCACGGGATGGTGATGGCGTGAGCCGGGACGACGACGCGGACTTCGACCTGGACGTCGAAGTGATAGCGGAGCTTTACGACGTGATAGAGAGCCGACGGGAAGCTTCTCCCGAGGAGAGCTACACCGCCGTCCTCCTCGACGACGTCGACAACGTGCTAGAGAAGATAGGCGAGGAGTCGACCGAGGTTGTCCTGGCTGCGAAGGACGACGACCCCGAGGCTCTCGCCCACGAGTCCGCCGACCTCGTCTACCACCTCCTCGTCCTGATGGCGGCCACCGACGTCGGGTTCGAGGCCACCCTGGATACACTCAGAGACAGGCGGGAGAGCGAGCGTCGAGAAACGGGTTCCTGAGGAGTCTTTTCTGGAGTGCGGTCGGGCCCGGCTCCCACCGGGTTGCCCGAGGAGTCGGCTAGGGACCTACAGCGGCCCTTCTCATTCCCCTGTGCCGCCGTCTTCCGGCATCTCCTCGGGGGCGGGCTGCTGTTGCTGTTGCTCCTGCTGCTCCTGCTGCTCCAAGATCTGTTCGTACTGGTCGCTGGGTATGATGGCCTGCACGGCGCCGTCTTCCATCAGACCGAGTATCTCGCTGGACGAACCCGTGACGAGCGCGATACGTTCCTGTCCGACCTCCGTGTCCTCCTCTATCGACAGGGTCTCGGAGGAGTCGACGGAGTCCTCGAACTCGGAGTAGGCCTCGTCGAGCGCCTCGGTCTGAGCTTCCTCTAGCTCTGTCTGAATCTCCTCGACCCGGGCTTGGTCATCCTCGCTGAGGTTACCGCCACCCAGCTGAGCCTGCTGGAGAAGCTGCTGGTCGCTCTCGTTCAGGTCTTCCATTATCTCCTGCTGGGATGACTGATCTGCTGATATCGCGACTGCGACGGTTCGTTCGTCGTCCCCGTTGGAGCCGTCTCCGGCTCCGTTGAGACATCCTGCCACCGCCACCGTCGCGAGAAGTGCGACGACTAGTATCGCTTTCTTGTTCATCTGCGGAACTACGTTCTGCGCGGGGGACTTAAAAACCTGTGGTAGCGAGGTTCAGCCGACGCGGTCGAAAACCTCGAAGTAGGTCTCGAAGTCCTCCGCGAGCACCGTCCTGCGACCGGCGTGTCTCGCGAGGCGACCGGCGGCCCAAGCAGAGTTCGAAGCCCATTCCTCGAGGTAAGCCGTGAGAGCACGCCTGGCTTCGTCGCTCACCCTCACGTCGTCGACGTCGAGACGCGCGATACGGTCGACTGGCGCGACGGGAAGCAAGAGGTCGTCTTTCGGTACGACCTCGACCGAGAAGTCGAAGTCACGCGGCCGTAACGTCTTCCGGTTCCGGCCCCTCGCTCGTTCCGCCGCACGTGCCGCGACGTCGGCTCCGTGAGACTGTATCCTGCTCGCTAGTTCTTCGGAGGCGTCTGCGCTCACCCTGAGATCGCCGACGGAGTCCCGGATGACGGCGTCGACGGGCGCGAACGGAAGCTCCACGCGCGTCATCTTACCACCGTGACGGAGACCGGTGACCGTCGTACGACGTCTCCCGCGACGCCGCCTAGCTCGCCGCGCGACCTCTCGGACTCCCCGCGGTGGCCCACGTAGACGACGTCGTAGGCCTCGGAGTAGTCGACTATCTCGCCGGAGACGTCGCCGTAAAGCGACTGCGTCGACACTTCGCCTTCGAAGCCGACGTCCTCCGCAAGTCGAAGCGAGGCGTCGAGCACGCGCTCGGACCTCTCTTCGGCCTCAGACATGTCCTCTATAAGCGTGCGTCCGTCCTCCGAGTATATCTCGGGTCTGACGACGTGGACGACGTCCACGGAGGCGTCGACCGCCTCAGCTATCTCTAGGGCGTGTTCGAGAGCGACTTCGCTGGGCTTCGATCCGTCGACGGCGACGAGGAACCTCATCGTAACTGGGTAACGACGTCGGCCGAAGTTAACGTTTTGCCATGGCCTCGAGGTACCGTCTCTCGACGTCGTGGAGTTCGGCGGGCGCGACGACTACGTGCAGGGGTTCACCGAGGTCGACCTCGGCTACCTCGGCGGGCGTCCCGTACGCGACGTCGACGTCCGGCGAGCCGACGCGTGCGACTCCGACGACGGTGTCGACGTCGACGGCGTCGGTTTCGTCGAACCTGGCGGCTGCTTCGGACGCCTTCATGTAGCGCTCTCGGTCGCCGTCGACGTCTATGTCGAGGTAGACGAGCGTGTGAAGACGGCGTTCGAGGTTGTCTCTCACGACCTCGAACGGCGACGAAGGCGTCCAGCCACCCCGTCCGACGAGCGAAGTGCTCCTCCCGAACCTGTAGTTCTGGAGGCCCGTCGCCGACGACACGGCGCTCGACACGCTCGGTGCGTTGACGACGGTGGTTTCGACACCGGCTTCCATCGCCCTCAGACGTAGCTCGGCGTGCGTCGTGCTAACCATGGGGTCGCCGGCGACGGCGAAGACGACGTCCGAGCGACGGGCTCTGTCGACGACCTCGCTGGAGCTCTCGACTTCGTCGCGTTCCAGCACGCGTATCTCGCTTCCGTGACGTCTCTCGAGGTCCTCTAAGGTGCAGCCCGACAGACGGCTCGTGTAGAACTCGGCGTAGACGACGTCCGCGCGTTCGATGGCGCGGGCTCCCCGTAGCGTGACGTCGAGGTCGTCGTAAAGCCCGAGTCCTACGAACCGGAGCATAGGGGAGTTAGGACGGAGACGAGGTTAAACGGTTTCGCATCCGCCGGGGGCGGGCGCGCGGTAGCAGGACAAAGAGTTTTGTTCGGCATCACGGATTAACGGTATGACGAATAGCTTCGACGTCGTACCCGAAAGAGCTATATCGGAGGGCCGAGCGACGGACGAGTACTTCCTGAGGACGGAGGAAGCCCTCGAGCACGCGGGCGAGAACCCGTACGTCGTGGCGGAGATAGAACACGAGGTCGACGAGTGGCACGTCTTCGCTGGCCTGAAGGACGCGGTGACGTTGCTCGAAGGCCGTGACGTAGACGTCTACGCCGTGCCCGAAGGCACGGTGTTCAAGCAGGGCCCCGTCTTGAGGATTGAGGGGCCTTACCTCGAGTTCTGTCGTTTCGAGACGTCGTTGCTCGGCTTCCTCTGCCGGCCCACCGCGGTGGCGACGCGGGCTATGCACGCGGTAGCCGCGGCCGACGGACGCTCGGTCGTGAGCTTCGGCACGCGTCGCGAGCACCCGTCGACAGCCGCCGTGATAGAGCGCGCGGCGTTGATAGGCGGTGTCGACGGAGTCTCCCACGTGGCGGCGGCCGACGTCATCGGTACCGGGGCTTCGGGCACGATGCCTCACTCCCTCGTTATATCGCTTCGCGACCAGGAGAGAGCCTGGAAGGCGTACGACGCCGTGGCAGGCGACTCGTCGCGCGTCGCGCTCGTCGACACCTACTGTGACGAGAAGACCGAGGCCGTCCGCGCCGCCGAAGCGCTCGGCGACGCGCTCGACGGCGTCAGGCTCGACACCACGGGAAGCCGACGCGGAGACATGCGGGAGATAGCCGAGGAAGTCCGCTGGGAGCTAGACGTCAGGGGGTACGAGGGCGTCGACGTCTTCGTGAGCGGAGGAGTCGACGTCGACGAGATACTCCGTCTTCGAGACGTCGTAGACGGCTTCGGTGTCGGCGGATACATCGCGAGTCCGTCGCCCGTCGACTTCTCTATGAACCTCGTCGAGGTCGAAGGAGAGCCATCCGCTAAACGTGGCGTCCGGGGTTACGCCAAACAGGTCTACCGCGACGGACTCGACGACACCGTCGTCCGGGAGGGCGAGACGGCCGAAGGGAAGCCGTTGCTGGAGCAGGTGGTCGACTCCGGAGAAGTCGTGGTCGACTTCGACTTCGAGCGCGCCCGGGAACGCGTGATGAACGTCCTCCCGAGGCTACGGGATGGCGAGCACGCTCTCGGTTTCGTCGGCTGAACCGCAGGATGTATCTATCGCTAAGTCAGGCTGTCTGTTCGACGAGTTCTACTTCGGCTACGTCGCCCTGAGGTTCCCTCTCGGTAAAAACCTGGCCGTCGAAGGTGTAGACGGTGGCGTCGGCCTCCCTCCAGCCTCCGCGGCCGATACGGGCTTTGCAGGACGTGCGTTCGAGCGTCTCCTCTGCGCCCCACCCGTGTTCGACAGGCACGGTCGGCAGCAGCCAGCCGTGGTTCCTGCCTCTCTCGACGATTACTCCGTGTTCGCCGACCCGGAGGTCTTCGAGCGGTTGGTCTGTCTCGTTTACCTCCTGGAGGACGCAGAGCGTCACCTCGACGCTGTCTAGCTCGCAGGAGCCGAGGCGGTCGGTCGAGGCGCACTCGCTCGAGGCGTCTATCGCGGCGTCGACTATAGCCTCCGAGAGGTGTTTCTCACGCCGGTAGGACACGCCGCTGCCGCGCACGCGTCTGCGGCCCCGTGTCGACTGTAGCTTTATGGATGCCCCGACTCGTTCGTAGAACTCGTCTTTCATGCAACCGGGTCTCTCTCGTTTTCCGTTGGTCACGTACGAGTCCATCGCGCAACGCGCGAGCTCGATAGCCTTGCTCCCCTTCTGCAAGTCGAGGTCTGTCAAACCAGACTCCCTCCCTGTCCCATACGTTCACTTCGTCGTGGAGGGATATATCGTTTCCCCAGGTCTAAAGCCCACCCGTACACTAATATACAAAGAACGTTGGCGTTCGGGCAAACCGCTTTCGTCTCCGGCAAAGCGAAGTCCTGTGACTCGAAAGCGCCCGGTGAGAGCGGTCCGAAGCGCGTTTAGGCGCGCGCGCCCTCGTTCGAACCGGTGGAGGGAGGGCGGCCCCCGTGCGAGAGCACGAGGAAAGTCCCCCCACCGCGGGACGGACGGCTCGGCGCAAGCCGAGGTCTCGAGAGAGACGGCCATCGAACAGAGACGACACGCCCGCTCCCGACCAGTGAGGCGCGCGAACTCCGTCGTGAGACGGCAGGAGATAACCCGCCGAGGGCGGACGGAGCGGAACCGATGAAACGGCGAACCCCGTCGGTGCAAGCCAGCGCCTTGGTAGTCCCGCGACCGTGCTGGTGCTCAGCCGGATGCCGCCGCGAACAGAAGGGGGCTTACTCCCCTCCGCCTCAACTACTCCGCGAGCGCAGCCATTGCTTCGTTCGCTCTCTCGTCTCGGACTTGAGACGCCCCCGCCTCAGACGTCGATCGACTCGTGGTGCACGAAGTCCGCTGGGTCGCGGCGGTACTTCCTCGGTAGGTTCCACTCGTCTCCTTCGCGGTCGACGTATCCGAGCGTGACCATCAGCAGGGGCTTCCAGGTCTCGGGTACGTCGAACTCCTCGCGCACGGCGTCGGCGTCCCATCCGCCCATTGGACAAGACGCCACGCCTTCGTTCCAGGCGGCGTAGAGCAACGTAGTCGCCGCGATGATACCGGACTGCATCGCCCATTCGTCGTTTCCCTCGGGGTCCTCGTCTTCGTAGCGTTCGACGAGGGCTTCGGCGCGCTCCATCGAACTGTATCCCTTGTCCGCCTGGTCGTGGAAGACGTCTTCGGCGTGGCTACCGCGGTCGCGGTCACCGAAGACGACGACGGCGGCGGACGCCTCGGTTACGTGCTCCTGGTCGTAAGCGCACTCCCGGAGACGGCGTTTTCCTTCTTCGTCGCGGACGACGAGGAACTCCCACGGCTGGAGGTTGTAGCTCGACGGCGCGTGTCTCACGCGTTCGAAGATCCGGTCGAGCACTTCGTCTTCCAGGTCTCTGTCGAGGTAGTCGTGTACCGTCCGCCGGGTCTCTATGACCTCGTCGAACTCCATACGGGAGCCTGTATCCGCGGCGGGTTGTATCTACTGGTATCCGGTGCCAGCGAGCCGCGTCCGTCGCCGGAAACCGCGTGACTCCGGAACCGTTAAGCACGGACGCCGTGTTAGATGGAACCGAGCGTGGGTAGCCAAGCCTGGCCAAAGGCGCAGCGCTTAGGACGCTGTCCCGTAGGGGTCCGCAGGTTCGAATCCTGTCCC
>JBKGYY010000068.1:0-7523 GCA_046545855.1 Halobacteriales archaeon
CAGGAGGACGCCGGCGAACGCATCGCGGAGCACGTGCTGGAGTTCGTGGAGAGGACGTAACGTTTTATCCCGGCGGGAGCACTCGTAGGCTGTGTCGAGGTTAGAGCGATATCAGACGGTTCTGGTCTTCGCCGGTGTCGCCGTAGGCCTCCTGACCTCTCAGGTGGAGGGCGTGGCGGCCGTCGCCGACCACTTGATACTCCCCCTCCTCCTCGTCATGTTGTTCGCGGTCTTCGCACGTGTTCCTCTACCGGGGTTACGCCAGGGCTTCCGTAACAGGCGGGTGGTCGGCTCGAGTCTCGCGGTTAACTTCGTCTGGAACCCGTTGCTCGCAGTCGCGCTCGGCTTCGTCTTCCTCCGGGACCACCCCGCTCTCTGGGTAGGGCTGGTGATGCTGATGGTGACACCGTGCACCGACTGGTATCTGGTCTTCACCGACCTCGCTGACGGCGACCTACCGCTGGCGACGTCTCTTTTGCCCTACAACCTCGTGCTCCAGCTCGTGCTTCTCCCGGTCTACCTCTACCTGTTCGCAGACGAGCTCGTAGACCTACCGCTCGGCGTCCTCGTCGAGAGCGTGATACTGGTGCTCGTCGTCCCCGTCGTCCTCGCTTCGTCGGCTCGTCGGCTGCTACCTCGTCTGTGGGGAGAAGACTGGTTCCGGGAGTCGTTCCTCCCTCTGTTGAGTCCGCTGCAGGTGGTGTTCCTCGCTCTCGCGGTCACCGCGATGTTCGCGTCACAGGGCGACGCCGTCGTGGAAGACCCCTGGGTGCTGGCGTTGATGGCCGTTCCCCTGTTGGCGTTCTACGTCGTGAACTTCGGCGTCGCGCTCGCCGTCGGCAGGTACCTCGAACTCGACTACGACGAGGTAGTGTGTCTCGGCTGCACCGTGCTGTCGCGGAACTCTCCGACCGCGCTCGCCATCGCCGTCGTCGCCTTCCCGGAGGAACCCGTCATCGCGCTCGCGCTCGTCGTCGGACCCCTGCTGGAGCTACCTCTGTTGAGCGTGGTGTCACGCCTGTTCCTCGGGATACGCGAGAGAGGACTCTGGGAACAAAGTGGTACGGCCTGAAAGTCCGCGCCGGTGCTTCAGTACGACCGGGGCATGCCGAGCGTGTGTTCGGCGATGAAGTTCTTCATCATCTCCGACGACCCGGGAGCCGTCTTAGCGAGACGCGTCCCCTTCCACATCTCGATGACGGCGTACTCCCTGCTGAACCCGTTGCCGCCGTGGGTCTGTAGCGCGACGTCGCATGCTTCGTGGCCGGCTTCGCTCGCGCGGAGCTTAGCCATGTTCGACACCTCGGCTACCTCTCGGGGGTCGTAGCCCTCGTCCTGCATCCTGCAGGCTTTCCTGATTAGCTCGCGGGCGGCGTGGAGTTCGCTGTATGCGTCGGCGATGGGATGCTGGAGGCCCTGGTACTGGCCGATGGGTCCGTCGAAGACCTCTCGGTCGTTGGCGTAGTCTATCGCGCGGTCTAGCGCACATCGGCCGATGCCGATGGCTCCGCTGTTTCCGATGAGGCGTTCGGGGTTGAGGGTGTCGAACAGGTGGTAGATACCCATCTCCTTCGTGCCGACGATGTCGTCTTCCTGTGCGACGTAGCCGTCGATCGATAGCTCGAACTGCTTCTCCGGCGTCGGGATGCCGACGTCGAGTTCGCGGCGTTCGATGTCGCTGTCCTGGGGGTCGACGAGGAACAGGGTGACGCCCATAGTGCGTTTGCTGGACTCCTCGAGAGGAGTCGTCCTGGCGGCGAGGAGCATCTTGTCTGCCTTGTCGACTCCGCTGATCCACTGCTTGGTGCCGTTTATCACGTACTCGCCGTCGTCTTCTTCGGCGATGGTCTCCATCTCCGGTGCGTTGTGTCCGGCGTTGGGCTCGGTCAACGCCATCGCCCAGTTGAGGTCGCCGTCGACGATCCCCGGGATGTACTCTTCCTTCTGTTCCTCGCTGCCGTTAGCCTGCAGCGTCACCGCGCCGAAGACGACGTTGACGACGAACAGCATCTCGACTCCGAGGCATCCGTTGGCGCTGAACTCCTCGGTCACCAGCGCGAACTCCTCGAGACCCATGCCTTCACCGCCGTGCTCCTCGTCGATCATCGTGCCGAGGAAGCCGGCGTCGGCGCAGTCCTGCCAGAAGTTGTCCGGGAACATGCCCTGTTCGACTTCCTGCCAGTAATCGTCGTCGTAGTCCTCGGCTATCTGCTCCACCGTCTCCCGTATCATCTTGTGTTCGTCGGACTCCACGAAGTTGAACTTCATAGTGGATACGGGGGTGTGATACGTGTATATCGCTTTTGATTTATGTCAACAACTGTCGTACTCCAGGCCCATGATGCGGCCCGCACGTGACGTCGAAGCGCACCCCGGAGCCAACGCTCGACGCCGTCTACTCTAGGTGTTCGCGGTCCACCTCGACGCCGAGCCCCGGTCCTTCGGGCGGTCTCACGACGCCGTCGTCGTGCTCCACCGGTCGCTCGAGGAAGAAGTCCCTGGCCTCGGGCGTGAAAGGCGGCTCGAACGGGTACTCGAACCACTCGGCGTCCGTCGAAGCCGCGACGTGTAGGTTGGCGACGAGACCGAGGCCGTTCGTCCACGAGTGAGGCGTGTACGCCCTCCCCTGGCGTTCGGCTTGATCGGCTATCGACTTGGCTTCGCCGAGACCGCACGCGATGCTGCAGTCCGGCTGGACGACGTCGACTCCGTCGGCTGCGAGCAGGTCACGTAGCTCGTGGACTCCGTCGGCGAACTCGCCGCCCGCTATCGGGACGTCGACCTTCCGTCGGAGACGCGCGTAGTCCTCGTGGTCGTGTCTCGGAAGCGGTTCCTCGAGCCAGACTGCGTCTAGCTCGGCGAGCGCCTCGCCCGCCTCGACGGCCTCGCCGAAGCTCCACATCGTTCCGTCGTCGACTAGCTGGGCTTTCCAGCCTACGTTCGGGTCGAACATCAGGTCGAGGTCTGGGTGCTCGTCGCGTACCCGTCGGCCTACCTTCAGGTCGTCCTCGAGGTTCGGGCGGCTCATACGGAGCTTGACGGCCTCGAAGCCCTCGTTCACGCGCTCGTCGACGTAGTCGAGCCGGTCGTCCACTGTCTTGTGTTCGCCGGTGGAGGCGTAAGCGGCTATCTCGCGGCGTGTTCCGCCGAGCAGCTCGTAGACGGGCTTGCCGGCGTCCTTGCCTATGATGTCCCAGAGAGCCATCTCGATGTGCCAGGGACGCGGTCCCAGCAGGTCGAAGCTCCTTAGCTTGCGTCGGATTCCCGGGAGGTCGTGGGGGTCCTGGCCGAGTAGTATCAGCGAGAGCTGTTCCTCGTACCTGAAGCCGCCGGCGAACGACGGCGACGCCGCCCAGCCCGTTATGCCTTCGTCGGTCTCTATCTCGAAAAGCTCGGCCTCGTTGGTGCCCTGCGGGTAGCCGGGTATCCAGACGGGCTCGTAGCTGCCGTCGAACGAGTGCGACACGTGGTGCTGCGTCACCGATGTAATCCGCATGGACTACGCATGACGTCGTGCGTGATAAACGATACGTCGGTGGACGACACCGTAGAACGCCGTATACCTACTATCGCTCGGT
The DNA here is from genome assembly GCA_046545855.1 of Halobacteriales archaeon. Classification (GTDB taxonomy): domain Archaea; phylum Halobacteriota; class Halobacteria; order Halobacteriales; family Halorutilaceae; genus JAQZDA01. The sequence goes on from JBKGYY010000068.1 coordinate 3,579, forward strand.
TTCCAGTCGGTCGGCGATGGTGTTCCGGAGGACCTCGCTGGTCCCCTCGTATATCTCGTTTATCTTGGCGTCGCGCAGGAAGCGTTCGGCGGGGAAGTCCTTGACGTAGCCGTAGCCTCCGTGTATCTGGACGCCTTCGTTGGCGACCTCCCGCGACACCTCGCTGGCGTACAGCTTCGCCTGTGCGCTGTGTTTTATGTAGTCTTCACCGCGTATCTTCCGGTCTGCGGCGCGGTGGGTGAGCATGCGAGCGGCCTGTAGCTTGGTGTCCATGTCCGCGAGCTTGTGGCCTATCGCCTGGAACTCCGCGATGGGTTGACCGAACTGCTCGCGCTCGTGCGCGTACTCTAACGCGGCGTCGAGCGCCGCACGAGCGATGCCGACGCTGCGCGCGGCTATCGTGATACGTCCTGCGTTCAGCGTCTTCAGCGCCTGCTTGAGCCCCTCTCCTTCGTCGCCGAGCCTCCGTGACGCCGGGAGACGCATGGAGTCGAAACGTAGCTCTGCGGTCGGACAGCCCTTGTCGCCGAGCTTGTCCTCCGTGCCTTCGACGTGGAAGCCGTCGTCTTCGTCGGGCCGGACGACGAACGCCGTTATCCCGCGGGCGCCGGCGTCGGGGTCGGTCTTCGCGAAGACGACGACGGTGTCGGCGACGCTGCCGTTGCTGATCCAGAGTTTACCGCCTTCGACGACGTAGTCGTCTCCGTCTCTCTCGGCGGTGGTCTCCATCGCGGGCACGTCGCTGCCGGCGCCCGCCTCCGACAGGCCGAACGCGCCTATATCGTCGCCCCGGGCGAGCGGCGTCAGGTAGTCCTGCTTCTGGTCCTCGTCACCGAACTCGTACACCATTGCGCCCGCCAGCGACGTGTGCGCTGCGACTACTGTGCCGAGGCCGCCGCTGCCCCGGCTTATCTCCTCTACGCCGACGACGTACGAGTGGTAGTCGAGGCCTGCGCCGCCGTACTCCTCGGGGAACGGCATCCCCATGAGGCCGAGCTCCGCCATCTCGTCGACTAGGTCTTCGGGGAACTCGTCCTCGCGGTCTATCTCGGCGGCGCGCGGCGCTACCTCCTCGTCGACGAACTCGGAGACGAGGTCGCGTATCTGGCGTTGTTCTTGGGAGAGCGAGAACTCCATTGGTCACCTATGGTCGACGTCCGGCTTCTACTAAGAGCTTGTCGTCCGGCTCCTACTCGCCCTCGAACTCGGGGTCTCGTCCCTCCATGAAAGCCATGACGCCCTCCATGAGGTCGTCGGTGTTCAGGAGGTGGCCGAAGCCCATCGTCTCTAGCTCGAGACCGGCTTCGACGTCGTCCATGCCCTCGAGCATCGCGCGCTTCGTCATCGCCTGCGACACCGGCGGGCCGGCCGCGAGGTCGCGCGCCACCTCCCACGCGCGGTCCTCGAACTCCTCGTTTCCGACGACCTCGTTGACCCAGCCGTAGTCGTACAGCGTCTCGGGGTCGTATCGATCGGCCGTGAAGATGATCTCCTTCGCCCGTCCCATCCCCACGATGCGTGGTAGACGCTGGGTTCCACCCCATCCGGGCAGCAGACCGAGGTTGTGTTCCGGGAGACCTATCTCGCTGCGCTCGCTCGCGACACGTAGGTCGGCGCAGCACGCTAGCTCGAAGCCGCCGCCGAGACAGAAGCCGTCGATGGCGGCGACTACGGGGAAACCCGCCTCCTGAAGCCTGCCGAAAGTCTCCTTGCCCTTCCGGCTCAGCTCCATTCCCTGGAGGGCGTCGGCTCCTCCCGCCGCCGTCGACTGGACGTCGGCGCCGGCGCTGAACGCCTTGTCGCCCTCGCCCGTTATCAACATACAGCGGACGTCGTCGTCCTCCTCGAACTCGTCGACGACGCTGTCGAGCTCGTCGATGAGCTCGAGGTTGATGGTGTTCATCCGGTGAGGTCGGTCGATGACGACGTGGCCGACCATGCCGTCTCGTTCGACGCGGAGGTTGTCGTACTCGACTACGTCGCCCTCGCTCTCGCCGTAGAAACCCTCTCCTGCTTCCGCTAGCTCGCGGAGGAGGTCGCTTGGCTCGTACCGTGCTTCGCCGGTCTCGTCGTAGCGTTGTTCGAGGCGCTCGTACAGGACGTCGAGGCCGACTTCGTCGGCTATCTTCGCGGGGCCGTCGGGGAACGCCGCTCCGAGCTTCACGGCTTCGTCGATGTCCGCGGCTTCCGCGACTCCCTCGTCTATGAGCTTCGCGACCTCGTTCGCCATCACCGCCGTGAGAAGCTCCGCGAGCTCGTCGTCGACGGCGTCGCTCGGTATGTCGACGCCGCCGTCCTCGTAGTCGTAGAAGCCCTTGCCGGTCTTCTGCCCGAGCTCCTCGGCTTCGACCTTCTCCCGGAGCAACGGCGCCGGCTCGTAGGCGTCCCCGAGGACGTCGTGCACGTACTCGAGCACGTGGTAGCTGACGTCGATGCCGACGTAGTCGGCTAGCTCGAACGAACCCATCGGTAGGCCCATGCCGAACTTCGCCGTCGAGTCGACCTCCTCGATGGTGCTCTCTCCCTCTCCGACGAGCCACGCTACCTCGTTCATCAGCGGCACGAGAGCGCGGTTGACTATGAAGCCGGGGCTGTCCTTCTGGACTCGCACGGGCGTCTTACCGAAGTCGTCGGCGAGCGCCTCGGTGACGTCCATCGTCTCGTCGCTAGTGTGGCCGCCCCTGATGACCTCGACGAGGTCCATGCGTATCGGCGGGTTGAAGAAGTGCATGCCGCAGCACTGTTCGGGTCGGTCGGTCGCCTCGCTTATCTCGGTGATTGAGAGAGACGACGTGTTGGTCGCGAACACCGTGTGTTCGGGCGCTGCTTCGTCGGCCTCGCCGTAGACCTCGCGTTTTATATCCATCTTCTCGGGCACGGCTTCGATGACGAAGTCTGCGTCTCCGAGCGCCTCATCCATGTCGACATACGGCGTGACGCGGTCGAGCGCTGCTTCGGCGTCTTCCTCGGTTATCTGTTCTTTCTCCGCTAGCTTGCCGAGGCTCCACTCTATCTCGTCGTATCCGTTCTGCACGAACTCCTCCTTTATGTCCCTGAGGTTGACGGTGTAGCCCGCGAGGGCGGCGACCTCGGCTATACCGTGGCCCATCGAGCCGGCGCCGAGTACGGCTATCGTTTCTATGTCGTCGAGTTCCATGGCGGTCGTAGACTGAACGTTGTATCTATTAAACCTGCTGAACACCTCTTCGCCGTTCACCCGAGTTTCCCGTAGCGGCTCGCTCGGTCGGCTACGCGGGACAAGCTTATCTACGCCGTCGCTCAAGACCCCGTATGCACGACGCGATAACCATGACGGAGGAAGAACGCGACGGCATGCTCGAACGAGCGATTCCCATGAGGTTCGCGTCCTACGGCGAGAGCGGCATGCCGCACGTCGCCCCCGTATGGCACGCCTACCTCGACGGAGCGCTCTACTTCGACACAGACCGCGCCTCCGTCAAGGTCCGCAACGTCGAGCAGACGGCCGTCGGCGCCGGCGTCGTAGACACGGGCACGTCGTACGACGAACTACGCGGCGTCCTCGTGCAGGGCGAAGCCAACCTCGTGGACGAAGACACCCGCGAACGCGTCGTCCTCCACAACGTCGACAAGTGGTTCGACGGCGACGTACCCGGCTTCGTGCAGGCGCGAAACGACGACGTCGAACGCGTCTGCGTCGAGCTTTCGATGGACCACGTGACGACGTGGGACTTCAGGAAGGTCTTCGGAGGTGGGTGATGCTCCCCGACGCCACCGAGCTGACCGACCGCGAGTACTGGGCCGCCGTAGCCATAACCGTCTTCGCGTTCTACATGGTGCTCTACGTGATAACGCCTACGACGCGCTTGATAGACTACGACACGGTCTTCGCGATGATGCGAGCGACTTTCTTCGGTATCTTCGTCGGCTGGCTGTTCGTCCAGGAGCGATACAGGATAGGCTGAA
>JBKGYY010000069.1:0-7464 GCA_046545855.1 Halobacteriales archaeon
CGCCGTACGTCGAGAGCACGGGCGTGATGCCGCCGCTCGTCCACCTGCTCGGCGTCTTCACGTGGGCCGTCGGAGCGCTCGTCGTCTACCTCGTGGCCGAAGACGAGTTCACGAGGCGGAACGCCGCACACGCGCTCAACTGGCAGCTAACCTACTTCGTCTACCTCCTCGTTTCGGTGTTGTTGATGGTCGTGCTCGTCGGGTTCCTTTTGTTCGCGTTGCTCGGTCTGCTGAACCTCGTCTTCTGCGTCGTCGCCGCAGTCAAGGCCGCCGACGGCGAAGCCTGGAGCTACCCGTTCACCGTGAACTTCGTCTCGGTGCCGGTCACCGATACCCAGATTTAAGCGAACCGCAGTCTAACCCCGGGACATGAGCTTCGATCCGTCGAACGAGGTGCGTCGTCCGTGGTAGTCGATGCTCTCGCTGGCTTCTTCGACGACCACACCGGGCCGGTGCTACAGGTCGCGAAGTTCGTCGTCGCGTTCGCCTTGATCTACCTCGCGGGGAGGTTCGTTCTCGAAAGCGTCGCACGGCGCGCGATGAAGACGAGGAACCTCGACGAACACGCCCGCAGGCCGCTGATGAAAGCCGTGAAGTTCACGTACGTCTTCGCCGCCGTAGCCGTCGCTTTCGGCGCAGCGGGCTTCGGTAGCCTGCTGACGTCACTCGCAACCGTCGCTGCGGCGGCGACGCTCGCGATAGGCTTCGCGACACAGAACCTAATCCGGAACTTCGTGAGCGGCGTCTTCATCTTCGTCGACCGGCCTTTCAAGATAGGTGACTGGATAGAGTGGCAGGACTACGACGGAGTAGTCGAGGACATAAGCCTCCGGGTCACCCGGGTCAGGACGTTCGACAACGAGCTACTCACGGTGCCCAACAGCGAGCTCACGGAGAACGTCGTCAAGAACTCCGTGGACGCGGACCGGCTTCGCCTGAAGTTCGTGTTCGGCATAGGCTACGACGACGACGTCGAACGCGCCACCGAGATAATCGAGGAAGAAGCCGGGAGCCACCCCGACATAATGGACGAGCCGGCGCCGTCCGTCCGACTCAACGAGCTAGCCGACAGCTACGTCGGACTCCAGGCGCGCATCTGGATAGAGAACCCCCAGAAGTCGGACTTCGTCCGCATACGCTCCGAGTACGTCGAAGCCGTCAAGAAGAGGTTCGACGAAGAAGACATCGAGATACCGTTCCCGCAGCGCACGATTTCCGGGAGCCTCGACACACGGGACGGCGAGGAGATCTAGGTGTCGGTCGACGTACGTGGCGGTAAAGTCTACCACGGCGGACGTCTCGTCGACGCCGACCTACACGTCGAAGACGGCGTCGTCCAGCGCGTCGGAGACGTCGACGAAGACGCCGACGACGTCGTAGACGCGGACGGATGCGTCGTCCTACCGGGCTGCGTCGACGTACACGTCCACTTCCGGGAGCCCGGTCACCCGCACAAGGAGACGTGGGCGACTGGTTCTCGTTCGGCGGCCGCCGGAGGCGTCACCACCGTCGTGGACCAGCCGAACACCGACCCGCCGACGGTCGACGGAAGAGGCTTCGACCTCAAGGCCGAGGCGGCGCGGCGGTCGGTCGTCGACTACGGCTTGAACGGCGGCGTCACATCGGACTGGCGGCCAGACGAGCTTTTCGAGAGACCTGTCGCCGCGGTAGGCGAGGTGTTCATGGCGGACTCGACGGGCGAGATGGGAGTCGATGTCGAGACGTTCGAGGACGCCGTGCGGTTGCTGCAGGACGAAGGCTACCTCGTGACCGTGCACGCCGAGGACAGCCGTCTGTTCGAGGACGTCAGGCTTCGGTCGGCGGACGACTGGTCGCGGCACAGGCCGCCGGCGGCGGAGGTAGCCGCAGTCGAACGAGCTATCGAGGCAGCCGACGAGCCGTTGCACTTCGCTCACCTCAGCCACCCCGACAGCGTCGCCGCCGTCGAACGCACGCGTCACACCTGCGAGGTCACGCCGCACCACCTGTTGCTCTCGCGCGACGACCTCGACGGACTCGGTACGCTCGGCAAGATGAACCCCCCGCTTCGCTCGGAGGAGGCGCGCCGTGAGATGTGGCATCTCTTCGAACGAGGGGTTGTCGACTGCGTCGCAACCGACCACGCGCCGCACACTCTCGAAGAGAAGCAGACGTCGGTCGAGAAGGCGCCGTCCGGCGTGCCGGGAGTCGAGACCATGCTGCCGCTGTTGCTCGAACGCGTTCGGTCGACGGGTCTATCGCTCGACCGTGTCGTGACGGCTACGTCGCTCGCGCCCGCCGAGATATACGGCTTCGGTTCGAAGCGCGGTCTGAAGCAAGGCGAGGACGCCGACGTCGTCGTCGTCGACCTCGAAGAGACCGAGACGCTTCGGGCAACGTCGCTGCACTCCCGCTGCGACTGGACTCCTTTCGAAGGCCGCGAGGTCGTCCGTCCGCGCGCGGTGCTCCGTCGCGGCGAGGTCGTCTACCGTGACGGCGACTTCCCCGTCGAGGCGGGAGGGAGGAACGTCATCGAAAACCCGGAGTGACCTACCGCCCTAAGTCTCAGACCACGGTGTTCCTGAGCGTACCTACGTCCTCGTAGGTTATCTCGACGTTGTCCCCGGGTTCGAGGACGCCGGGGTTAGCCGGGCTTCCGAACGCCACGACGTCGTCGGGCTTGAGCGTGAAACGCTCGCTCAAGAACGAGACGAGTTCCTCGGGCCTGAACAACATCTGGCTGGTGTCGGCGTCCTGACGGAGTTCGCCGCCGACGTACGTCTCTATCGACAGGTTCGAGGTGTCGACGTCGGTCTCTATCCAGGGGCCGAGCGGCGCGCTTCCGTCGAACGCCTTCCTAGCGGTACGTCGCTCCTGGTCGATGGCGTCGAGGTCGTTCATGATCGTGTAGCCGAGCACGAAGTCGTCGACTTCGTCGGGTTCGACCTCGTGGCACTCGCGCTCTATCACGGCGGCTAGCTCGCCGGCGTAAGTGAACTCCGAGCACCAGTCGGGATACCGTATCGGGGCCTCCGGCGGATGAGCGGCGACGGCGGGCTTGATGAAGAAGTCCGGGACGTCGGGGACGTCGTACTCCATCTGATCTATCTTCTCGGCGTAGTTCCTGCCGACGCAGTACAGCGTGCCGGGTTCACAGGGAGCCAGCAGGTCCCCGTGGTCCACGTCTTCGGGGTCTACCTCGTGGCGCTGCGGCTGGCTGCGCGTCCTAGCGAGCTTCATAGCCGTCGATGTACCTCCCCCGTCTTACAGGTTTCCAAGCGTGGTCGGCGGCAGGTATATGGCGTGCGCGGCCGGCCGCCCACCATGGACGGCGAAAGAGTGCGTGAGATCTCTGACTACGACGTCGACGACGTACTACGTCATCTCGAGAACCTGAGCGAGGACGTGGACTCCGAGGAGTACAGGTCGGAGCTCGACAAAGCGAGGAGGATGCTCGCCAACGTGCCGGGCACGCGCGTCATAAACAAGTACACTACGCGCGACATGGGCGAGGCGTTCGTAGGCGGCCTGCTGTTCTCGATGCCGATGCTCGTGGAGGACGGCGTGTTCGGCATAGCCGAATGGTTCCTGTCTTTCTGGGTCGCGGGCGTCCCCGTGCTCTTCGTCGTGAACGCCGTGCTCGTCGGCGTCGTGACCGCCGGCCTGCTGTACGCCGTCGACATACGCGAGATAGTCATCACGAAGCCGCTTTTCGGCGTCTTGCCCCGGAGGCTCGTCGGCGTCCTCGGCATCTCGTTCCTGACTGCGGGGGGCGCCCTGTTCCTCTGGGGTCGGCTCCACAGCGGCGACCCGTCGACGCTCGAGATGGTGGCGCGCGTCAGCGTCGTCTGGTCCGTCGCCGCGCTCGGAGCCGTGTTAGCCGACATCCTGCCTGGCGAGAGCAAGGGACAGGACGTCAGCGACCTCGTCGACATCCCCGGGATAGAAGGCTGAACGAGGGGTTTTAGGAGCCGGGGACCGACGTCCAGCCATGACCGTCAGGGAGACCGAGCTACCCGGCGTGGGCAAGAAGTTCGCCGTCGACCTCGACGGCGACGTCGGCCTCGTCGTCGTCATACACAACACGGGCAAACGAGAGGTCTACCTCGACGACGACCCGGACGAGGACAACGAGAAGCTTTTCGAGCTATCGGACAAGCAAGCGCGCCTCGTGGGCTCGATACTCGAGGGCGCTTACTTCCAGCCCATCAGGACCGAGGGCATAGAGACGATGCTCGACGAAGACACGCTTCTCGAGTGGGTGAAGGTACCCGGGGACTCGCCCGCCGTCGGAGAGACGATAGCCGGGCTCGACGTCCGAGGCGAGACGGGTGCGTCGTTGATAGCCATCAAACGCGACGACGGCGACGTGATAACCGCGCCGGGGCCCGACGACGTCATAAGGTCGGGCGACGTCCTCGTGGTCACGTGTTCGCGCGAAGCCTTCGAGGGGTTCCGGAACTTGATAGAAGGCTGAGATGGCGGGCGAGCTCCTCGAAGTCGGAGTCGCCGTCGCCGCGCTCGCGGTCGCCGGCGGAGTCGGCCGGCGGGCGGGACAGTCCGTCATACCTGTCTACATCCTCACCGGAATGGCGCTAGGTCCGCACGTCGCCGGCCACCCGAGCGTCGGGCTCCCCCACGTCGGCGCGAACGAAGCAGCGATGTCGTTCGTCGAGGTAGCCGCCGAACTCGGAATCGTGCTCCTTTTGTTCTTCCTCGGTCTCGAGTTCAGCGTCACGCGGTTGCTAGACAACAAGGAGAAGATCGGGCGCGCGGGCACCGTCGACCTCGTGAACCTCGCGGCTGGCTTCGGACTCGGATACGTGTTCTTCGAAAACGCCGTCGCCGCGGCGCTCGTCGCAGGAGTCGTCTACATAAGCTCTAGCGCGATAATCACGAAGTCACTCATCGACCTCGGCTGGATAGCCAACGACGAGAGCGAGCCGATGCTCGGCATACTCGTCTACGAGGACCTGTTCATAGCCGTCTACCTCGCCGTCGTCTCGGCCGCTCTGCTCGGCGGCGACGGGTTCGGCGACGCAGCGCTGTCGATAGGCTTGGCGCTCGGCTTCATAATCGGCCTCGCCGCGCTAGTCTACTACGGCACGTCGCTGTTCGAGGCTCTCCTCGACGTCGACAGCAAGGAGATGACCGTGTTGCGTGCGCTCGGCGTGACCGTTCTCGCCGCCGGAGTCGCGCTGTCGCTCGGCGTCAGCGAAGCCGTCGCGGCTTTCTTCGTCGGCATGGCTTTCAGTTCGACGGAACACGTCCAGGAGATAGAGGACCTGCTGTCGCCAGTCCGTGACGTCTTCGCCGCGCTGTTCTTCTTCTGGATAGGTCTCGTGACCGACCCGACGTCTTTCGCCGGAGTCGCCCCGATGCTCGTCGCCGCCGTCGTCGTCACCGCGCCAGTGAAGTTCGCGACGGCTTACGAGGGCGGCCGTATCTACGGCCTCGACGCCAGGAGGTCGACTCGCGTGGGGCTCGGCATGGTCACACGCGGTGAGTTCAGCCTCGTGATAGCGGCGCTCGCCGCCAGCGCGACGGGCGCCTACGCCACGGAGACTGTGACCGAGACGCTGCCTGCTTTCGCCGTCGCTTACGTGCTCGTGATGAGCGTGCTCGGCACGACGTTGATGGAGTACAGCGAGTGGTTCGAACGCCGGATGCAGTCCTACGTCGAAGCTTAACCGTCTCGCGCTCTACTCGACCTTCCAGTATCCGACGCTCCCGAGGCCGTCGCCGACGTCCTGAAGAGCCTCGTCCGCCGTCCGGAAGCCCCGAGCCAGGAGCTTCGGCGTCACCCGGTAGAGCCCGAAGGGAACGAGGAAGTCCGTCTCCCGGTCGACGACGGTGGCTCCGGCGGCGTCGACGAACGACCGGACGTCTTCGTCGGTGTACAGGTGGCTGCCCATCGGCAGGAACCTGTTGTAGAGCAACCGGGCGCTCGGAGCACGGAAGACGTCGAAAACCACGGGGCCTTCCGTGACACGCGTCATCTCCCGGAGGTAGCCCTCTGGCTCGGGAACCAGATGGAAAAAACGCATGGCGACGGCGACGTCGAAGCAGTCGTCGGGAAACGGAAGCCGGCTTCCGTCGCCGCGCAAGAACTCGACATCGGCCTCCATCTCCCGCCTCCGGGCCTTCCTCAACCCCTGACCGAGCATCTCCCGGCTGATGTCGACGCCGACGACGTCGGCGCCCCGTCCCGCTAGCTCGAGCGTGAACCTCCCGGTGCCGCACGCCAGTTCGAGCACCCGGCTGCCTTCGACGTCACCGAGCAACGAGAACAACGCGTCCTTCTCGGCTCCGTCGACCAGCTCACCGCCACGCGAGAAACGCCAGTCGTCGTACTCCTCGGCCGTGTCCTCGCGCTGATACCACTCACGTCCCTTCACAGCTTGAACACAGTAGACCGAGGGCCTTCAAAGCTCCTGCGTTACTCCTCGACGAAGACCTCGTTCTCGGTGACGTGGAGGTAGGTAATCGTGCTGCCTTGCGTCAGATCCATCTCGACCTCTGAGCCGTCGTATATCCCGCCGGCTCCGCCGCCGTTGACACGCATGTTGTTCCCGATTATTCCGCCGCGCCAGCCGTGGTTACCCATGCCGTTGAACTCGATGTAAGAGCCCGGGGCGTACAGAGTCGCGTGTGCGCCGCCGTTGCCTCCGCCGTTTAGGTCGACGTCGTGGTCGCTGTGCACGAATATCAGAAGGTCGGACGAGTCGTTGTCCGCCGAACCCGTGTTGAGATCGGGGTTGCCGCCCATCGTGAAGTCCCCTCCTCCTACGAGCAGCTCGACGCCGGTGTCGTCGCTCAAGTTGTGTTCGACGTTGACGTCGCCTCCCTGTTGGTTGAGACCGCCGTCTATCGCGACGGTTACGTTCTCCTCCTCGTCGAACTCGATGTCGTGACCCATCTCGGCGTCGCCGTCTATGTAGTAGGTTCCGCCTGGGATCGTGTCGCCGTTACAGTTGTCGAAGCCGTCGTCCTCGTCGACGCATTCGCCCGAGTTGTCGTTGCTCGATTCCGCTGAGGAGATTCCTTCCTCCACGTAGTCGTCGGCCTCGATGTAGTACGAGCCCGAGTCGTATCCGTCCTCGAAGACGCGGTCTTTCCCGCTCACGTCCTCCCTGAACGCCTGGCCGCCGTCTAGGTCGTTGTCTTCGGGCACCACGAGGTCCACGGACACCCTCTCGTTCGAGTGGTCGTACGTCACGTCCCTGCTCTGCGTCCTCTCGTCGAAGTAGTCTCCCCAGGCTTCGTAGTAGTCGCTCTCCACCTGCACCTCGATGGCCCCGCCGACCACGGGGTTCTCCTCGAAGACGCGGCGGGGCTCCGACGAGCTTCCGACGCGTAGGTCGCTAGACGAGCCGGAGACGCTGAGGTCGCTCGTCACGTTGAAGACGGGTAGCGTGAGCGTCTGGCCCTCGTAGTGGAACTCGGGCGAAGATATCATGACAGATTCGTTGGAGTCGTGGTCTT
>JBKGYY010000070.1:0-7452 GCA_046545855.1 Halobacteriales archaeon
ATTGAAATACCTAGAAAAAGAACTAGAGCATCCAGACCAGATCATAGACCTCTAAGCCCCCGGGGTTCAAGCTAAGTGCGGCCGAAAGCAGGTGAAGGCGATCGACTGTGGTCCAACCGAGCCAGCCCGATACCGCCCCGGGTATCCTGCAGCGATCCACACGTCGCTCCGCCCGAAGAAGTAGCCCCGGGCGGATTCGAACCGCCGTCAACGGCTCCAAAGGCCGTTATGATTGGCCGCTACACCACGGGGCTTCGTGCGGTGTAGTCGGGCGCGGTCTATATCGGCTTTGGTCGCTGGCCGCCGGTGTCTCGATGGCGTCCGGAGACCGCCGACGCTCGCAACTCTTATTCGGGTTGCGGTTCAGCGTATGCCTATGACCGACATCGTGCGGCGGGGTAGGCTGGGTGCCGCAGACCCCGACGTCCAGGACTACCTGTCGTCTTTCGACGACGACCGCGTTATCTTCGAGTTCGACGTCGAAGTAGGTAGAGCGCACGTCGTCATGCTCGCGGAACAGGGAATCGTCTCGGAGGACGACGCCGCCGAGATACTCGAGGCGTTGGAAGACGTCGAACGCGAGGGGTTCGAGGCGCTCGAGCGACACGAGGACGTCCATCCAGCGATAGAGAAAGCCGTAGTCGACCGCGTGGGAATGGACGTCGGCGGCAGACTGCACACGGCGCGTTCGCGGAACGACGAGGTCGCCACGTGCCTGAGGATGAAGCTACGTGAGGACGTCCTCGGTCTCCTGCACGAACTCCTGGAGCTACGGAAGGTGTTGCTCGCGGTGGCCGACGAACACCGGGACTCGTTAGTCGCGGGCTACACGCATCTCCAGCGCGCGCAGCCGACGTCTTTCGGCCACGTGATGCTGGGCTACGAACGCGTGTTCTCGCGCGACGTCGACCGCTTGCTCGGCGTCTACGGCAGGCTCAACCGGTGTCCGCTGGGTTCGGCGGCTTTCGCCGGGACGTCGTTCGAAGTCGACCGTAGGCGGACGGCGGCGCTCCTGGGTTTCGACGGACCGACGAGGAACAGCGTCGACGGAGTCGCGTCGCGCGACTGGCTCGTCGAGGCGGTGGGCGCGGCGGCCAACGCGTCGACGTCGCTGTCGAGGCTTGCGGAGGACGTCGTGATATGGAGCACCTACGAGTTCGGGTTCGTCGAGCTCGACGACCGGTACAGCAGCAGTTCGAGCATAATGCCGCAGAAGAAGAACCCCGACACCGCGGAGTTAGTCCGCGGTCGCGCGGCGGAGACCCAGGCTCTACATCAGGCGTTGCTCGCGAACACCAAGGGATTACCGATGGCGTACAACCGCGACCTACAGGCTGCGAGTCCGCCTGCGTTCAGGGCGATGAAGCACGCTCGCGAGAGCGTCGCCGTCCTCCGCGGTGTGCTAGAGACGGCGTCTTACGACGTCGACGCCATGCAACGTACGGTAGAACGGGGTTTTACTGGTGCGACGGAGCTAGCCGACGTCCTCGTACGCGAGTACGACCTGTCTTTCAGGGAGGCACACCACGCTGTCGCGACGGTGGCGAGGAGCGGAGGCAGGGTGACTGCGGACGCCGTCGAACGCGCTCTCCGCGACGTCGTCGACGAAGAGATAGACGTCGAGGCCGAAGACGTCGAGGAGGCTCTCGACGCCTCCGTCTCGGTCGCACGCCACGACTCGTACGGCGGCCCCGGCGAGATAGACACCGCCATCGAGGACGTAGCCAAAGAGATAGAGAAGGACGAACGACTTGTCGCCGATCTGGAGTCGGAGTTGAACGAAGCACGCCGGGCTCTCGACGAAGCCATCGAGGAGGTGAGCTAGGTGGTCGAAGCCGGAGACCGCGTCGAAGTGAGGTCCGAGGGTTCGAGGTTCGAGGGCGTCGTCATGCCTTCGTCGCCCGACGACGGCCTCGTGCTCAAGCTCGACGACGGATACAACGTCGGCTTCGAACGCGGGTCCGTGGAAGTCGAAGTCCTGGCGGAAGCCGAGGCCGACGTCGGCGAAACCGACGTCGAGACGGGCGTCACAGAGGTCGAGGTCGACGGCTCGCTGCCGACGGTGTCGTTGCTGTCGACGGGCGGCACGATAGCGTCGACGGTAGACTACCGCACGGGAGCCGTGACAGCGAGGTTCACTGCCGACGACGTCCTTAGTGCGATACCCGAGCTACGTGAGCAGGCGAACTACCGCGGCCGGGTGGTGGCGAACGAGCTAAGCGAGAACCTCGGGCCCGCCGACTGGCGTGCTCTCGCGCGGGCGGTCTACGAAGAGATAGAGCGCGGCGTCGACGGAGTCGTAGTGATGCACGGCACGGACACGATGGCTTTCTCGGCGAGCGCGCTCGCGTTCATGCTCGACGTCCCCGTGCCCGTCGTCTTCGTCGGCAGCCAGCGTAGCGCCGACCGGCCGTCGAGCGACAACGTCGTCAACGCCGTCTGCGCCGTCGAGGCCGCGAAGAGCGACGCAGCCGAGGTGATGGTCTGCATGCACGCCGGCCGCGGTGACGAGGGATGCAGCCTGCATCGCGGCGTCCGAGCGCGCAAGAACCACACGAGCCGACGGGACGCTTTCGAGTCCGTGGGCACTCGACCGATGGGCTACGTCGACTACGAGTCACGGGACGTCGAGTTGAAGGACGGCTACCGAGAGCGCGGCGAAACGGACCTCGAGATGGAGTCCGCTCTCGAGAGCGACGTCGAGCACGTGAAGTTCGTGCCCGGCAAGCCGCCGTCGCGGTTCCCCGACGACGCCGCGGGCGTCGTGATAGAGGGCACGGGGCTCGGGCACGTTCACACCGACTGGATCGAAGTGATAGACGGTTACGACGGCGTGGCGGTCATGACGTCGGGCTGTATCGACGGCCGCGTCTGCGACAGGGTGTACGACACCGGCCGCGACCTGCTCGACGCCGGCGTCGTCGAGGCGGGCGACACGCTGCCGGAGACGGCGTACGTCAAGCTCATGTGGGCTCTCGCCAACCACCCTGAGCCACGGGAGGCTATGGCCAGCGACCTAGAGGGCGAGCTAACGGGTTCGAGCCGGCCTTGGACTTAGACGTCCGCGAGGCCGGCGAGGACGACCTGCCGGCGATACGGAGCCTCGTGTCGGATTCCCCGGGCCCGATCGACCGGACTCCCGACGACGTGCTCGACGGCGAGGACGTCTACGTCGCCGTGGAGGCCTCCGAGGTCGTCGGAGTCCTGCGTTCCGGGCCGTACGACGGCGCGTTCGCGTTGCACTCGGACGACGTGGAGGCGGCGGCCGCTCTCGCGAAGAAGGCCGTCGACGTCGGCGTCGTACGGACCGTGGCTGCCGAGGGGTCGGCGGAGGCTGAAGTCCTCGACGACGCGTTCGAGCGAGCGGGCGCGGTCCGCGTCAGCCGGGGCTTCGGCTTCCCGTACGGCTCGAGCCTCGACGACGCTGGACACGACGCCACGCTGGAGTTCCTGCGTGAGACCGGGGCTTACAGCGACGTGGGCGGCGTCTACCTCGACGTCGACCTGTGGCCCAGACCGGTCCCCGGGTCGCCCGACGACGTCGAAGGCGCGGTGCTGGGATACCGTAGAGACGGCGTCCAGGGCGTGGCGGTCGTCTCCGGCGGTCGATCCAACCCCTCGGCTCCGGTCGATAGGGCCGAGCTAGTCGTCGGCTTCCTGTGGGCGGACGAAGCCTACGTCGCAGAGGTCGGCCTCGACCTCCGGGGTCTGGCGCACGAGCGGGGCTTCGACGACGTCTTCGTGGCGGCGCCACCCGAGTACGACGTCGCTCTGGAGTCCGCGGGCTACGACCTCGGGGTAAAGGGGTACGTTTACGAAAAACCACCGTGAACGAGTTCTTGGATGGACGTCTACAGCCTGCTGACCAGGAACGCCGAGGAAGTCGTGACCGACGAGGAGATACGCGAGATAGCGGAGTCGCCGGAGGGCAGGCGGGCGTACGTCGGCTACGAGCCGAGCGGCGCCCTCCATCTCGGACACATGCTGACGGCGAACAAGCTCATCGACCTCCAGGACGCCGGCATGGAGGTCGTCGTCCTGCTCGCCGACGTCCACGCCTACCTCAACGAGAAGGGGTCGTTCGACGAGATACGTGAGACGGCGGACGAGATGCAGGAGCAGTTCGTCGAGTACGGCCTCGACCCGTCGCAGACCGAGTTCGTGCTCGGCAGCGAGTTCCAGCTCGAAGACGACTACACGCTCGACGTCTACCGTCTCGCGGTCGAGACCACGGTCAACCGCGCGCGCCGGAGCATGAGCGAGGTCGCACGGCAGGCGGAGTCGCCGCGCGTCGGCCACATGATATATCCGTTGATGCAGGCGGTCGACATCGCGCGTCTCGGCGTAGACGTCGCAGTCGGCGGAATAGACCAACGCAAGATACACATGCTCGCGCGCGACCACCTACCGGACCTCGGCTACGACGCTCCGACGGCGCTCCACACGCCCATCATAACGGCTCTCGGCGGAGGCGAAGCCAAGATGTCGTCGAGCGAGAGCGACAGCGACATGATAACGATGACGGACTCCGCCGACGAGATACGTGACAAGGTAGAGTCGGCCTTCTGTCCTCCGTCGACCGAGGGCAACCCCGTGGCGCAGATATACCGGTACCACGTCTTCCCTCGGTTCGAACGCGTCGTCGTCGAGCGCCCCGAGGAGTACGGCGGCGACCTCGAGTACGGTTCGTACGACGAACTCGCAGGCGACCTGGACTCCGGCGAGCTACATCCGGCGGACGCAAAGCACGCTCTGGCGGACCACCTCGTCGACCTCCTGCACTCCGAGTGAACGCGGTGTTCAGCGCTCTCGTGCGGAATCAAGCGCTCTCCCGAGGTAGCGCTCTCGTAGCTCGTCGACGACGTCCGGGACGTCGAACATCGCTCCGTCGAGTTCGCGGACCGGGCGGACTCCCCAGGTCGTGTTCGTGAGGAAGACGGCGTCGGCGTCGTCGAGCGACGGAGGCTTCGCAAGGACGTCGAGATCGAGGTCGGCGGCGACGTCGAGCACTATCTCGCGTGTGACGCCCGGTCTCACTCTCTCGTCGGCTGTCTCGACGACGTCGTCGTGAACGGCGTACAGGTTGGAGACCGAGCCCGAGACTGGGTTTCCGTCGGCGTCGACCATCAGCGCCTCGTCGGCGTCGACTTCGAGTCGGGCGCGCACGTTCGACAGGTAGTTGAGCGTCTTGTGTACGCCTTCGACGCCGGGAGGCCGTTCGACGGAAGTGGTCTCGACGGAGGCAGGCGGGTACCTGCGTCTTCCGAGCGGCGCTGCGGTCCAGACGACGAGGGGTTGCTCTTCACCCGTGGGTTCGAGCAGACCGGTCCGAGAGCCCCGGGTGACGGTCACCCGGAGGTAGGCGTCGCCGTCGACGTCTAGGCGTTCGACTGCGTCGTCGACGTCTCCTTCGGCGACCGAGACGTCGAGTTCGACGGCTGCCAGCGCGTCGTCAAGCCTCTCGAGATGCCGGTCGACGAAAGCCGGCTTTCCGTCGTAAAGCCGGAAGGACTCGAAGACGCCGTCGCCGTATAGCAGGCCGCGGTCCTGCGCCGAAACCTCGCCTCTCGCGACGTAGACGCGTCCTTCGCCGAGGTCGTCGCGTGTCACGTTAGCCCCGCTATCTCTACGAAGTTCTCTATCAACCTGTCTCCCTCGGGCGTGAGCACGCTCTCGGGGTGGAACTGCACGCCGTAAACGGGCTCGGTCTCGTGTCTCAGGCCCATTATCTCGCCGGCGCCCCGCGCGGTGACCTCCATGCAACCCGGGGCTTCGGTGACCACTAACGAGTGGTACCGACCGACGTCTATCTCGCTCGGTAGGCCGCGGTACAGGCCTTCGCCGTCGTGTCTCACGAAGCTGGTCTTGCCGTGGACGACTTCGTCGGCGAGGTCGACCGAGCCCCCGTAGTATTCGGCTATCGCCTGGTGGCCGAGGCAGACTCCGAGCACGGGGACGTCGGGGCTCGCGAGCACGTCGTCCATCACCGGGTGCTCCTCCGGTCGACCGGGGCCCGGCGAGAAGACGACGGCGTCGGCGTCACGTAGTTCGTCGGCGGTGTCGTACCTGGCTACCTCGACTTCGGCGTGGAGGCCTAGCGACTGCCGGAGGTTGTGTGCGAACGAGTCCTCGTTGTCGACGACGGCTATCATCGTTCGAGGGCGTTGAGCACGCCCTGTGCCTTGTCGAGCGTCTCCCGGTACTCTGCCTCGGGTTCGGAGTCGTGTACGACTCCGCCTCCGACCTGGAGGTGGTGTCGGTCGCCGTCGACGACGACGCTCCTTATGATGATGTTGTGTTCTGCGTCGCCGTCGAATCCCAGGCGTCCCATCGCCCCGGTGTACGGCCCTCGGCGCGTGGGCTCTAGCTCCTCGATTATCTCGAGCGTCCGCGGTTTGGGAGCGCCGGTGACGGTGCCGCCGGGGAAGACGGCTGCGAGCGATGTGACGGCGTCTTCGTCTGTCTCGGCGGTCACGAGCGACTCGAGGTGCGTTACCTCCTCGTACTCGACGGCCTCCATCGTCCTTTCGACTTCGACGGAGCCTATCTCGGCGACGGAGCCGAGGTCGTTGCGTGCGAGGTCGAGGAGTATCGAGTGCTCCGCCCGGTCTTTCTCGCTCGCGAGGAGGTCTCTGCGGTTGACGTGGCGTTCCTCCCCGTCTCCCAGTGGGCGGGTGCCCGCTATCGGCCGCGTCGTCAACCTCCTGCCTCGCTTCCGGAGGAGTAGCTCCGGGCTCGTGGAGACGACGGCGCCGTGCTCTGTTTCGAGCAAGCCCATGTACGGCGCGGGGTTAGTCCGGCGGAGCGCTCGATACAGGTCGACGGCTTCGACCTCAGACGTGTAGCTCAACCGCTGGGAGAGGTTGACCTGGAAGCTGTCGCCCTCACGAATCCGTCTCTTGGCCCGGCGGACGGCTTCGCGGTACTCCTCCTCGGTGTAGTTCCACTCGACGTCGCGGGCGTCTATCTCGGGTGGTTCGCGGCTCGGGCGGACGAGGTGGCTCTCGAGGCGTTTTCTCGTCCTCCGGACGCGTCTGCCGGGTGGCTGTCTCTGTCTGGGGTGTTCGATGGCCTCTATCGTCAGGCCGTCGTCGGAGACGACGACGGTGGTGTCGTACAGGCCGTAGGCTACGACCGGGAGGTCGACGTCCCGCCGGGTTAGGTCGGGTACGTCCTCCTGCCACCGGCAGGCGTCGTAGGCGACGTAGCCGTAGGCGCCCGTCGACGTCCTCTCGGCGACGGGTTCGGGCGCCCAGTCGCGGAGCCTCCGCCAGCCGTCGTCGTCGCTCTCGTGCAGACGTATCGAGTCGACGGCGTCGAAGGCCACGACGGCGTGTCTCCAGCCTCGGTCTAGGGGTTCGAGGAGCACGTCTGCGTCGAGCGCTTCGTAGACGTCGACGGGGTCCGCGGTCAAGTCGAGGTGTTCGACGTGTCTGACGTCGGTCTTCGCTG
>JBKGYY010000071.1:0-7411 GCA_046545855.1 Halobacteriales archaeon
GACCGGCGCCGGAAGCAACCAAGACGAATACGCCTACCTGATAGGCAAGAAGAAGGGAGAGGACGCCGCGCTCGCAGGCGACATCCGCCCCGATACCTCCGGCGAAACCCCGGTGGACGACGAGTTCGAGATGTTCAGGATACTGTGCGAGCGCACCGGGAGGTACGAGGATGTCTTGAGTGAAATCGAAGGCGAAGCACGCGAGGCGCAGTTCTGGGAGGGAGCGAAGAAAGGCTTCGAGAGCCAGAAACATCGAGAGAGATAGCCCCACACGGGCCACGTAGGTCCCGCCGTGTTCTCCGGCGAGGGCGCCACCACACTGGATTCGAGATCTCGACGACTAAGACAGGTCAGGCATCCACCACATCGTCGCGTCAACTCGCGTCAATCAACCTCGGGTTCCCGAGACGTTAACTGGAGTCTGTCCGTAGAACCCGGTATGCTCGACCACGGCGAACTCGACAGAGGCAGACACGTGAACTACTGGGACTGGGATCCAGCCCTCCGGCGAGAGGTACGACGCGTGCTGCCCGACGCCGACGAGGACGACGTCACCGACAAGCTACACAACCTCGGTCGTCTGATGGGCGACCGAATCGCCGACAACAGCGACGTCGTCGACCGCGAGCCACCGGTCCTCCACACGCACGACCGGGACGGCGAAGTCGTAAACGAGGTCGAACGCCATCCCCGGCACGTCGAGAACGAACGACTGGCGTTCGAAGCCGGCTGCGTCGCAGACAGCTTCCGGCCGCCCGAGGGACGCGACCGACCGCACCCGCTCACGGACTCGCTGGCGTCGTACTACCTCCTGTGTTACTCCGACGTAGGTCTCGCGTGCGCCGTCTCGATGACCGGGGGCGCGGCGCTCGTGCTCGAACGCCACGACCCAGAACTCGGTGACTACCTCGACAGGCTCACGCGCCGGGACTACGGCTCGCTCGCCCAGGGAGCCATGTTCATCACCGAGCGACAGGGCGGCAGCGACGTCGGAGCCAACGAGACGACGGCGGAGTGGGACGGCGAAGAAGGCTGCTACCGGCTGTCGGGCGAGAAGTGGTTCTGTTCGAACGTCGACGCCGAGGTACCTCTCGTGCTCGCGCGGACGCCAGGAGCGCCGGAGGGCACCGCGGGTCTCTCGATGTTCGTCGTGCCGCCGGAGATACAGGAGGACGACGACGAGGTTTACCGTCGCCTCAAGGACAAGCTGGGCACGAAGAGCGTGCCGACGGGCGAGGTGGAGTTCGACGGCGCCCGCGCGTACATGGTCGGCGAGGAAGGCCGTGGGTTCAAGTACATGACGGCGATGCTCAACTACGAGCGCGTGACGAACGCGATGGGCTCGTGCGGCGGCGTCGCTCGCGCTTTGCTCGAAGCCAAGGTGCACGCCGCGAACCGCGAGGCGTTCGGCCGGGCGCTCGACCGTCATCCGTTGATGCAGGCCGACCTCGTCTGGATGACCGTGGAACACGAGGCCGCGACGGCGTTCTCGTTCGACGCCGTCCGGGCGTTTCACGGCCACTACCGCGAGGACGACGAAGAAGCCTACCGGTTGATGCGGGCTATCGTGCCAGTCGCCAAGTACGTGACCGGCGAGCTCGCCGTAGAGATCTCGTCGTACTCGATGGAGGTGCACGGCGGCGACGGCTACACGGAGGACTGGGTTACAGAGCGGTTGCTCCGTGACGCCCAGGTCGCGCCGATATGGGAGGGGACGTCCAACATACTCTCTCTCGACCTCCTGCGTTCGATGGCCAAGGAAGCGTCTCACGAGGCCGTCGTCGACCGCCTGAACTCGTACCTCGACGACGCCGAACACCCGTATCTCGTGGACGTAGCCGACGACGCAGCCGTGCTCGCCCGGAAGCTGGAGACGTCTCTGGAAGCCGTAGCCACGGGCGGCGAATCGTACGCTCAGCTTCAGGCGAAGAGGCTCGCCGACGAACTCTACGACGCGTACGCTTCGGCGTTGCTCGTCTCGGAGGCGCAGGACGACGTCGACGACGGCGACGGACGGCTCGCGCTCGTCGCGCGTTACTTCGTAGACAGCCGGGACGGCGGCGTCCGCGACGACGAGTTCGAGATAGAGTGGTTCGACGCGATATCGCGTTACGGCGAAGTCGACCCCGACGAACTCCCGACGTAGCTAAGCCGTATCCGCTGGCTCGGCCTCGAGCACCCTGACGGCGACGTCGAGGTTCCTTAGGACGTCGTCCGCCGTCGTCCGGAGCGAGGAAGCGCTGTCGCGTTCGATGTCGACACGGAGGACGCCGTCGGTCGCCCGGGTGTCTATCTCGTCGGTGTCGTCTGGACGCAGGCAGCGAGCCAATCTCTCGGCTTCGGGGTGATCCATCTCTAGCTCGAACTCCGGGGTCACCGGTTCTCGCCTCCGGGTTTCGGTGTCACGCGTCCCTCGGCGTCCAGGTCTTCGAGCTCGGCGTGCAATGCGGCGCCTTCCCTCGATCGGTCGCCGGCGTCGACGTCGAGCGCTCTCTCCGGCTCGGGTCCGACTGCGTACACCTCATGCGTCTCTACGTCGACGGCGCAAACGCAGTCGTAGCCCCGTCCTCTCCAGCGACTCACGCGTTCGGCTACAGCCCGTAGGTCCACGGAGTCGCTGACGTCCACGTGGAGGACGTTGTCTCTCTCGCGTTCGACTGCTTCGATTATCTCGCGCGTAAGCCTGCGTTCGTACGCACGGTGTACGCCGGCGGCTTCCTCGATGCCTTCGCCGGACAACAGCGTTTCGAGCGCGCGTCCTCCTCGGCCCGTGCGCGCGAGCGACTCCGCCATCGCGCCGACGACGTGTGCCTGCCGCCCTCCGTAGAAGGCGGTCCGGAGCCTCGTTCCGACGAGCGACTCGAGCGCCTCGGTGCGGGCGCCGGACGAGGCGAGCGCGACGGCAGCCGACGCGAGCTCTCGCGAACTCC
This sequence comes from Halobacteriales archaeon, assembly GCA_046545855.1. Taxonomy (GTDB): domain Archaea; phylum Halobacteriota; class Halobacteria; order Halobacteriales; family Halorutilaceae; genus JAQZDA01. Next base: position 2,931 of record JBKGYY010000071.1, read on the forward strand.
TGCCGTCGAACTCTCCGATCAGCTCGGCTGCTTCGTCTTGGTCTCCCGTCAGGCGCGTGAGGGGTTCCGAGCAAGTCGAGAGCCCAGCGACGGGGTCTTCGAGAGCGAGCCTCACGCCTTCGTCGACTTCGACGTCCCGGTCGACTGCGTCCCGAACCGCTGTCTCCGGGGGTTCGGAGAGCTGGTTCGCGGCGGCGTACCGCGGGCTTCCGGCGTCGCACCGTCGAGCCACGGCGTACGCGAACCCCACTGCGGTGTCGCCGTAGCCCCGGAGCCCCTGGTCGCTCTCTATCGAGAGCGCCGTGGCGTCCGTGCGGCCTACGGTTACGTCGTGTCGTCCGGGCCGGCGGGTTACGTCCAACTGGAACGGTATTTCGAGAGCCTCGAGCGCCTCCACGACCAGGCAGGCTGCCGCGAGGCAGTCGGAGGTAGGTGCGACGGATATAGATGCGGTGTCCAGCCGACTCAGGATACTCGTGGCTTCTTCTGCGTCGACGGCCGGCATCCGGCTATCCCGTGCGTTCGACGAGCCTGCGTGCTTGCTCGGCTTCGTAGGTGAAGTCGCTCGGTAGCTCGTCACCCCGGTAGTAGTTGACGAGACGACGTATCTTGCTCTCTACGTTCTGGAGCGCCCTCCGGTTGGAGGCGTCGGTGTTGTTCTCCTGCATGTGGTCCTGCAGCCTGACGGCTTTCTCCATGAGGTTCACGAGGTCCTCGGGGTAGTCGGGCGCGACGTCGTTGTCCTCGAGTATCTCGGTGACTTTCTTGTCGGTCGCGAGCTTGACGTCTGGGACGGGACGTCCGTCTATGCCTTCGTCGCGGAGCCTAACGCCTATCTCGGCGGTCGAGAGCCCGTCTTCCGCGAGCTCGACGACGCGTTCCTCGATGGCTTCGGCGTCGTCTTCGCTCCAGTCCGGCGGGCTTTCTACGGCGGGTCTGTCGGAGGCGCTCGAGCCCCGCCGGCGGGTATGCATCCTGGCCATGTACCTGAGTTGAAGCGCTCGATTTTAAGCCTAACTATACCTCGACGGTTCGCGGCCGCCGGCGGGCGTTCGACCGCGCGTCCTCCGTCCGGGAGCACGTCAGCCTTCGGTGTACCAGTCAGCGAAGCTCTCGAGAGCCTTCCGGCGGTGCGACACCTCGTTCTTCCGGCTTGCGTCCATCTCGGCGTAGGTCTCCCCGCTCTCGTGCTCGAACACGGGGTCGTATCCGAAGCCTCCTTCGCCGCGAGGCTCCCGGCTTATCCTTCCGCGCGAGACGCCTTCGAACGAACGGACGTCGCCGTCACAGTAAGCGACGACGCACCGGAACTCCGCGCTTCGGCCGTCGACGTCGTCCATGAGGTCGAGCAAGCCCTCGTTCCCCAGCGTGTCGTAGACGTACGACGAGTACGGTCCGGGGAAGCCGTCGTAGGCGTCGACGAACAGGCCGCTGTCGTCGACGAAGACGGGTCGTCCGAGTCTCTCGTGGCACTCGCGCGCGCCGCGCTCGGCTATCTCGGCGAGCGAGTTCGACTGCACTTCGACGTAGTCGCAGTCGACCCGTTCGACGTCGCCGAGTATCTCCTTCGCCTCGCTTGCTTTTCCGGGGTTGCCGGTCGCGAACAGCAGCGTCATACTGGTCGTCTGGGCCGTCGTGCATTAAGCCGTATCATATCTGCCGGGGGCCGCCTCGCATGACCGGCGGCAGGTGTTTCGTGGAGTCCGAGCTAAACCGACCATGGATACCGAGGCCGCGCTCGACGGAGTCGAAGATGTCTTCGGTGACGACGGAGGCGACGCAGTCCGCGAGGCCGTGAGGCTCGGCGTCGACGGCGTCCGCCGCGCGGTGCACGACGAACCCGGGCTGACCACGGAGATGATGATAGAGATAGACGAGGTCGACGTCGCCTCCGCAGTCGACCGACGTCCCGACGTCGTCGACGCCGTGCAAGAGCTCCTCTGGGCCGTGCACTCCGAGAAAGCCAGGACGTTCGACGTCGTATCCGACCGCGTCGACGTGACCGCGGCCGTCGCGTACGACGCACGAGACTCCGGCTTGAGCGGACACGTCGAGTTCGACGGCGCGTGCGGACGCGTCGAAGGCGGGCCCGAGCGACTCCGGGAGTACGACCTGCGGCTGACGGCTGACTCAGACGTGCTCGCCGGCTTGCTCACGGGTTCCGTCGACCCCGTGCGGGCCTACCGGGACGACGAACTCGAGATAGAGGGCTCGCTCTCGACGGCGTCCGACGTAGCCGAGGCGCTGAGGACGGTGACGAGACGTCTGTAGCTCGGGCGCGCAGCCAGGCGGTCAGTCGTCGCGCTCGGATATCTTCCCGACGGTCGTCCGGACTATGTCTTCGACTATCTCCTCCGACTGGCTCTCACGTATCTCGTCTACTACGGCGTCTCCGACGTTGCCGACCAGCCGGTGGCCGTTTCCGTCGATGAAAGGCCCGACGAAGACGCCTACGCCCTCGCGCAAGAAGTAAGACCGCTTGAGCACGGGCACCTGGAACACCACTTCTTCCTCTAGCTTGTCGACGAGTTCCTCTGCGTCGTCCCTCACGAGGCGTTCTACGACCCGGTCGCCGACCTCCTGTATTATCTCCTCGTAGTCGTCGTCCTCGAGCGACTCGAGAATCGAGTCCGCGGGCCCGTATCCCGCGCTCATCGGTCGCCTCCGAGTACCTTGAAGCAGCCGCTGCCCGTCGCCACGACGTCTCCCGCCGACCTCACTTCGACGCGGCTGAAACCCAGGCTCCGGCCGAGCCGTTCGACTTCGCCGCGCGCGACGACGTCGTCGGTGGCGGCCTCGTGGTAGTCGACGTTGAGGCTCGCGGTAACGACTGTGTCACGGAGGGGGTCGTCGAGGTGCGGTCGGAGCGCGAGGCCTCCGGCGGTGTCGACGAGCGTCGCTACAGCGCCGCCGTGCGCCGCCACCGTTCCCGTCGTGTTCGCGCTCCTGACCTCGGCTGCGTCCCCGACGCTTACGACGCAGCCCTCCCGGTCGAGACGCGTGACACGGCAGCCTATCCGAGACAGGAAGCCGTCGTTCGCCTCGATGTAAGCCTGGACCGCGTCCGAGACGTCCCGGCTGGCTTCGGACATCAGATCCTCTGCCTCAGCTTGTACAGCTCTATTGCTTCTAGCCTCGGGTCGTCCTCGCCGACCTCGTCGTACGCGAACGAAGCGCCCGTCACGCTCTCGTTGAAGCCCGTCGCCGGGTCGTCGTCCCCGCCCATCATCGACTCGACGTTCTCCCTCACCTTCTCGACCGGCTGTCCGAGCTCCTCCGCCGCGTCCTCGAGCGCGTCCTCGACCTCCTCCTCGCTCGCGGTGAACTCCGCGCCTTTCTCTCTCTCTTCCACGTCTCAGGCACCTCTTTTTACGTCGTAGCTCCGGCGGAGCTCGTCGAGGTCGGCCTGGATGGCGTCGTCGTCGATCGCCTGGTACCGGTCGCGCACGCTCTCGACGTACTCCATGCTGTCGTATTCGAGGCCGAGGCTCTCGTTGTACATGCCCTCGACGAACTCTCCGCCGCGCATAAGGAGTTCTCCGAAGCCGACTTCGAGCGGGTCGTCGACGCTGTCGGTTATCATGTACGCGAACTCCGCCATGGGAGGCGTGTCCTCGTTGAGCACCTCGACTATCGCGTCGCCGACGCCCTCGTACCCGGGCTCGCCGGCGCGCTCTTTCTCAAGTAGCTCCTGCAGCAGCCTGACGCCGTGCGTGAGATGCCGGCCTTCGTCCGTCGAGATGAACTTGAAGCCGCGGTTCAACAGAGGCAGCGGGGCGTTGGCACTCATCTTGTTTATGGCGAAGAAGCCCGTCCGCGCGAGGATGCCCTCGACGTCGAGGTGGTAGCACGCCGCCGCCCGCGCTATGTCGACGGGGTCGTGCGTCTCCGCCGCCTTCGCCGTCAGTTCGCCCTGGTGTTCGAACACCTCGCCGACCCCGGTGGCCTCGATTATCGGCACCCGGGCTTCGCTCCGCGGGTTGAGTTCGGTGTAGTCGTCGAAGCCGTCCATTACGTTCTCGATGTAGATGTCGAGGAACTGCGTGTGCTTGTGCTCCGTCAGCGCGAACGACGTCATGTAGATCTGCTTCATCTCGTTGTCGTCGAGGCAGGGTGCGTCCATCATCGTCTGGAGGTGGTGGACTGCGTCGTCTCCGACTTCGAACTCGCCGTCGAGGAACGCGACGAGTATCCTGCGTATCTGCTCCCTCTCGTCGTCGTCGAGGTCCTCCCAGATCTCTCGGTCTCGTTCGAAGCCTATCTCGTCCATCAGCGCCTCGGGGTTCCACATTCCGAGCTCTATGCTCTTGTTGTAGAGTCCGTACCACAGCGAGTTCGTGTCGAGTCGGTTGCCTCGGTAACGCGCCATCTTTGTGTTTTTTGGGGTCGGGGTTCGGCGGCCGGTGCAGTTCGGGTGTTCCGGTGGGTTCAGGCGTACGCCGACATGTCGAGCATCTCGCTGCCGACGATGAGCTTCTGTA
>JBKGYY010000072.1:0-7252 GCA_046545855.1 Halobacteriales archaeon
GTCCCGTCCGACGTCGACGTCGAGGCGCCGGTGCTGTCCGCCGACGCCGCCGAAGCCCTCCGCGTCGAAGCAGGCGTTCCCGGCGAAGCCGATCTACGAGGCCGTCTGCCTCTCGCCGCCGCCGAGGACGCAGTCGACTACAGCAGGTGCTACCCTGGACAGGAGGTCGTCGCCCGCGTCGCACAGCGCGGACGAGGCCCGCGAGAGCGGTTCGTGTGCCTGCGGTCGGACGACTCCGTAGCGGAAGCCGAAGGCGTCGACGTCACGTCGACCGCGCGCTCACCGCGACACGGCTACGTCGCGCTCGGCTACGTCGACGACGAGACGGACGACGCTGACCTCGACGTCGAGGTACACGAGCCGCCGCTCGACCCGGGGGTGAGAGCGTGAGAGGGAGCGCGCGTGCGCCCGGCGCCGCGACGGTCGTCAACGCGCTCGCGACCTACCGGGGCGCGGCCTTCGCCGTCGACATCCACACCGAGGCTACCGTCGAGCTAGACGGGGACGCCTCGGGCGTGACGGGGGAGATAGCCGAGGGCGGCGACCCCGCGCTGATAGAACGATGCGTCGAACTCGTCCTCGAACGCGAGGGCCATGACGGAGGCGCCTACGTCGAGACCGAGAGCGAAGTCCCGCAGGCGAGCGGCCTGAAGTCGAGCAGCGCCGCCGCCAACGCCGCCGTGCTCGCGACGTACGACGCCCTCGACCGGGACGTCGACAGGAAGGAGGCCGCGCGCCTCGGAGTCGAAGCCGCGCGCGACGCAGGAGTCACCGTGACGGGAGCGTTCGACGACGCAGCGGCGTCGATGCTCGGCGGCCTCGCATTCACAGACAACTCCACCGACACCCTCGTGGAACACAGGGAGTTCACCTCCGCAGTCGCCGTCTACGTTCCCGACGTCGAGACGAAGAGCGCCGACGCCGACGTCTCGCGGACCAAGAGACTGGCTTCCGTCGTAGACACGGCCTACGAACTCGGCCTCGACGGCGACGTCGCCACCGCGATGACCGTCAACGGCCTCGCGTACTGCGCGGCGCTCGACTTCGACCCCTCGCCCGCGGTGACGGCGCTCGAACACGCGGATGGCGCGGGTTTAAGTGGAACCGGGCCCTCGTTCGCCGCGATAGCCGACGAAGACACCGTCAGCAAGGTGACCAGAGAGTGGAGGAACCTACCGGGAACGACGATGGCGCTGAAGACCGACAGCCAGGGAGCCTCGACGACCTCCGACGGGACATAGAGGAAGTCGACGCCGAGATAGTCGACGCCGTCGCCCGCCGGTGCCTGATAGCGGAGGACATCGCCGATGTCAAACGCGAGCGCGGCATCGAGATAGAGGACGGCGACCGAGAGCGAGAGGTCGTCGAACGCGCCGTCGAACGCGGCCGGGCGCACGGCCTCGACGAGGAACAAGTCCGGAGGCTCTACGAAGTCCTCATCGAGATGAGCAAACGGAGACAGCGCGGCAACTAGGTTCCGTCACGGTCCGCCGCTCCGGCAGACGTAGCCCGATGCGGCGACGTCTCCCGTTGAGTTTTTATACGGCTACGCATCTACTACCGACGTGGAACTCATAATCGCGGAGAAGAACAACGCCGCCGAGCGCATAAGCGAGATACTCAGCGACGGCGGCTACTCCACCCGAAGGGTCAACGGAGTCTCCGTGTACGAGTGGGACGACAGAGCCTGCGTCGGCCTCGCCGGCCACGTGCTCGAGGTCGACTTCACCGACGAGTACAACGACTGGCACGACGTCGACCCCTCCGAACTCGTGGAGGCGGAGCTAGTCAAACGACCGAGCAAGAAGGACATAGTCGGCGCCGTCGAGGATCTAGCGCGCGACGCCAGCCGGGTCGTCATAGCGACGGACTACGACAGCGAGGGCGAGCTGATAGGCAAGGAGGCGTTCGAGATAGTCGAGGACGTCGCCGACGTGCCGGTCGACCGAGTCCGTTTCAGCTCTCTCACGCCCGGCGAGGTCCGCGACGCCTTCGACGACCCCGACGACCTCGACTTCGACCTCGCGGCCGCCGGCGAAGCCCGGCAGATAATCGACCTCATCTGGGGTGCGGCGCTCACACGGTATCTCTCGCTGACGTCGCGCCGACTGGGAGACAGCTACCTCTCGGTCGGCCGGGTGCAGTCTCCGACGCTCAAGATACTCGTCGACCGCGAGAAAGAGATAGAGGCGTTCGAACCCGATCCCTACTGGGAGATATACGCCTACCTGCGCGAGGGCGACGTCGACATAGAGTCCCAGTACTTCTACCGTGACGACGACGGCAGCCAGCACGAGCGAGTCTGGGACGAGAGCGTCGCCGAAGGCGTGTTCGAGCGCGTCGACGACGGCGCCGCTGCCTCGGTCGAGAGCGTGGAGACGCGGACCAGGCGGGACTACCCCCCGACGCCGTTCGACACGACGCAGTTCATCCGGGCGGCGGGCGCGATAGGCTTCAGCGCGTCTCGCGCGATGTCCGTGGCCGAGGACCTCTACACCGAGGGCTTCATCTCGTACCCCCGGACGGATAACACCGTCTACCCCGAGGACATCGACCCGCCCGGCGTGCTCGAGATGCTGTCGAACCACGCGGAGTTCGCCGACGACGCCGCCGGCCTGCTGGCGGGCGACCTCGAGCCCACGGAGGGCGACAAGGAGACGACCGACCACCCGCCGATCTACCCGACGTCGCTGGCGTCGCCCGACGAGCTGTCGGAGGACGCCTGGCGGGTGTACGAACTCGTCGCCCGGCGTTTCATGGCGACGTTCGCCGAACCCGCCGTCTGGGAGCACGTGCGCGCGGAGTTCGACGTCGCCGGCGAGAGCTTCAAAGCCAACGGCAAACGACTCGTCGAACCCGGCTACCACGCCGTCTACCCGTACTTCAACACGAGCGAGAGCCACGTGCCGCCGCTAGAGGAGGGCGACGAGCTCGAGGTCGTCGAAGCCCGGCTGGACGACAAGGAGACGCAGCCGCCGAGCCGGATAGGTCAGTCGAAGCTCGTCGAACGGATGGAGGAGGAGGGCATCGGCACCAAGAGCACGCGGCACAACACGATACAGAAGCTCTACGACCGCGGCTACATCGAGGGCGGCACGCCGAGGCCCACGGGTCTCGCTCGCGCCGTCATCCAGGCGATGGAGGAGTACGCCGACGTCGTCACCGACCCCGAGATGACCGAGCGTCTCGAGACCGACATGAAACGGATAGCGGAGGGCGAGGTCAGCGAGGAACAGGTGATGAAGGAGAGCAGGGAGATGCTCGACCGCGTCTTCGAGTTGCTCGAGGACAACGAGGAAGAGATAGGCGACGCCCTCCGCGAGGGCCTGAAGGAGGACCGGACGCTCGGCGAATGCCCCGAGTGCGGAGAAGCCCTCGTGATACGGCGTTCGCGCGGCGGAAGCCACTTCGTCGGCTGCGACGGCTATCCAGACTGCGAGAACACCTACCCGCTGCCGAACCGCGGAAAGCCGATACTCCTCGAGGAGACGTGCGAAGAACACGGTCTCCAGCACGTCAAGGTGCTCGACGGCAGAAGCAGCTTCACGCACGGCTGCCCGATATGCAAGACGGAGGAGGCCGACGAGGAGGAGGACGTCGTCATCGGCGACTGCCCGGAGTGCGGTTCTACGGACGGCGGCGAACTCGCGATAAAGCGCACGCCCCGGGGCGGAAGGCTCGTCGGCTGCACTCGTTACCCCGACTGCGACTACTCGTTGCCTCTGCCGCGGTACGGCGACATCGAGGTCACGGACGACGTCTGCGACGAACACGGTCTTCCGGAGTTAGTCGTCCACCGGGGCGACGAGCCATGGGAGCTAGGCTGCCCGATATGTAACTACCGTAACTACCGCAAGGAGCAGGAGAAGCAGAAGGGCTTGAAGGCCGTCAAGGGCATCGGAGACGTCACGGCGGAGAAGCTCCAGGAGGCCGACATCGAGTCGGTCGACGACCTCCGTGAGGCCGACCCCGAGGAGCTAGCCGAACGCGTCGACAACGTCAGCGAGAGCCGAATCAGGAAGTGGCAGGAAGCCAGCGCCGCATGAAGCAGGCTATCGTCGTGCGCTCGGACCTCGGCATGGGGACGGGGAAGGTGGCGGCGCAGGCGGCGCACGCGTCGCTGAAGGCCGCTCTCGGCTCGCCGGACGACGCCGTCGACAGCTGGACGTCGTCGGGCATGCGCAAGATAGTGCTCGAGGGCCGCGACGAAGACCACCTGCTCGAGCTCGAGCGCGAGGCGTCGTCTCGTGGTCTGCCGACTGCGCTCGTCCGTGACGCCGGCCACACGGAGGTCGAACCGGGCTCGCTGACGGCGCTCGCCGTCGGGCCTGCTTCGGACGACGAGGTCGACGCAGTCACCGGTAAGCTCGGGTTACTCTAGGGTCGGTCGTCCCGCTCCACGTCTCGAACAAACCAAGGCTTCGGCGGGCCGCCCGCGACGTACGTCGAAGCCACCCGCGGAAAACACCTCTAACGTAAAGACTTTTTGCCTCCGTCGCACTACCCTCCAATATGTTCGAAACCGAGATACTCGAAAACAAGAACTCGTTGCTCCGGAGGCTCGGCAAGCGACTACCGACGTCCGCCGACATGCTCGAGAGCAGCGACGAGTTCCTCGTGCTCGTCAACGTCCCCGGGTGCGAGAGAGAAGACATCGACCTGAGGTTCGTCGACGGCGTGGTACGTGTGACCGCGACGCGCGACACCGACATCGAGGGCTACGAACCCGTCAAGAAGAGCCGGCCCGAACGCATCACGGGGACTGTGCCGATACCCGACGACGTCGACGTCGACTCCGCGAGAGCCGAGTACCGCAACGGCGTCCTCTGGATAAAGCTCCCGAAGATAGATGTCGCCGTCGAAGGCGGCGACGAGGAGTTCGAGGAGGTCACGATACAGCGCGGGGAAGCCGAGAGCGAGGGAGACGACGAGCCGGAAGCAGAAGCCGAGGAAGCCGAGGCGGAGCCAGAGGGCGATGCCGAAGAGACACCCGAAGACGCCCCCGACAGCCGCGAGGAGCTAGAGGAGATGGCGTACAACGACCTCCAGAAGCTCGCGACCGAGGTAGGCGTCAAAGGCAACCTCCCGAAGGACGAGATGGTCGAAGGCATAGCCGACGAACTCGGCCTCTGACGGCCGGAGGAGCCGACACCTGAACCGAGACGACGCCGCAGACGTAGGCCTCGACTGGTACGTCAGCGACCCGCCCGGCGCAGGCGGGGAACTCAAGACACGGCCAGAGGACTTCCGCGTCGAAGAACAAAGCACGTTCAGCTACGGCGACACCGGACGGTACGCCGTCCTCCGCGTCACCCTCCGGAACCGCGACACACATCGCTTCGCCCGCGACCTGTCGAACGCGCTCGGCGTAAGCCGCAGACGCGTCCGATGGGCGGGCACGAAGGACCGCCGGGCCGTGACGACGCAGCTCTACACCGTCGACGTCGCCGACGAAGACGTCGGTTCCATCGACGTCGAGGGAGCCGAGATAGAACTACTGGGCCGCGCCGACCACTCCATAGGGCTCGGCGACCTCCGCGGCAACAGGTTCGAGGTCGTCGCACGCGACGTAGAACGCCCGGGCGAGCTAGAGCGCGTCGACCGCGAGCTAGACGAGAGAGACGGGCCGGCGAACCTCTACGGAAGCCAGCGCTTCGGAAGCCGACGGCCGATAAGCCACGACGTCGGCCGACACGTACTCCGGGACGACTTCGAGGCCGCCGTCGAAGCCTACGTCGGCGCTCCCGGGGCCGGCGAACCCACGAGGACCGCCCGGGCGCGCGAACGCTACCGCGAGCAACGCGACCCCAAGGACGCGCTCGACTACTACCCCGGCCACCTGGGGTACGAGAAAGCCCTGTTGAACGCCGTCGTAGCCGGCGACAGCCACAGGGAGGCTTTCGGACGCCTTCCCCACAACCTCAGGCGGATGTTCGTCAACGCCGTCCAGAGCCAGGCGTTCAACCTCGTCGTCCGGGAGCGCTACCGCGAGGGCCTCGGCCTGCGTACGGCGCACGAGGGAGACGTCGTCTGCTTCGTCAGCGACGGCGTGCCAGACGTAGACAGGCTACAGAGGGTGACGGAGTCTAACGTCGACGCAGTCCAGCGTCACGTCGACCGCGGTCGAGCCCACGTGACGGCGCCGCTCGTCGGCAGCGAGACCGAGCTATCGGAGGGCGAACAGGGCGAGATAGAGCGCGACGTGCTCGAAGACCTCGACCTCGAAGCCCGTGACTTCGACCGCGACGACGAGTACGGCTCTCGTGGCACCCGTCGACCGATAGCCCTCGACGTCGACGTCGAACGCTCGGTAGAAGACGACGTCGCGCGGTTCGAGTTCGCGCTGCCGAGCGGAAGCTACGCCACGGTCGTCCTCCGGGAGTACCTGAAGAACGACCTGACGGCCGCGGTACCACCCGACGCGGCTTGAACCGCGCCGGAGCGCGGCGTCGCCGTCCACGGTCAGGCCACAGGGGTTAATACCGGCTTCGCCGTTGGTTGTCCATGGAGATAGGACTGGTGGTCGCGGAGTTCAACCGCGAGGTGACCGAGGAGATGGAGCGACGTGCGCGCGCCGCCGCCAGCGAACTCGGTGTCGACGTCGCAGTCGTCAACCACGTTCCCGGCGCGTACGACGCACCCCTCGCCGTCAAAAATCAGGTTGAACGAGGGGTCGACGCAGTCGCCGTGCTCGGCGCCGTCGTCACCGGTGACACCGGACACGACGAAGTCATCGCGCGCGTCGTAGCCGACAGGCTGTCGGAGCTGTCGCTCGAACACGACGTACCCGTGGCGCTCGGCGTCTCCGGGCCGGAGATGACGGCGGACGAAGCCCGCGAGCGCGTCTACTACGGCAGGCGTGCCGTCGAGAGCGCCGTGTCGCTCGCGCGAGAGCTGGACGACTGAGCATACGGAGACACCGAAATGATAGACGCAGCAGCCACGGACGCGCTCCGCGTCGCCGTAGCCCTCCCGGTGTTCGGCTACGCAGCGTACCGAGACGTCATCGAAAGACGCGTCCGCCACCACGTCTGGCTGCCCGCCGTCGCCGCCGGCTTGATAGCGCTCGCCGCCGACCTCGTGCTCCGCGACACCGGCGAGACGGCGTTGCTCGCGGGGGTCAGCCTGGCGTTCGGAGCGGCGTTCGGCTACGGCTTCTACTACCTCGGTACGTTCGGCGGCGCCGACCGGTACGCGCTCGTCGTCATCGCGCTCGTCTTCCCCGTCTACCCCGCGTTCGAGGTGCTCGGCA
>JBKGYY010000073.1:0-7181 GCA_046545855.1 Halobacteriales archaeon
TACTTCGACCTGGCTCGCGACCACGCTCCTGTCTTCCGTTTCCACGAGGACGAGCTTTATCGGCCGACGCGTTACGAGGCGTTGTTCGAGAACTCGGAGCTTCGGCGCGGGATGTTCGTGTCGGCGGGTGATAAGTTCTACTCCGAAGACGAGCGGTTGTTCGGGGAGGCGAACCTCTACGATCTCGCGACGCGGGAGCGGCCGTCTGCGAAGGAGATCGCCGGCGATGACTCTCGTCGGTGGAACAGGTCGGTTCCGTTGGACGAGTTCGATGCGCGGGAGTTCGAGTACATCGTGCCTCGTTCGGTCTCGGATAGCTGGAGCCACTGGTTGGTGGGTTACGACGGCGTCCAACCCGAGGACATGGTGCCCGAGCGCGACGTCTCGGTGGATCTCGACGACCCCGACGTCTACCCGCCGACGGTCTACGCTCACGTCGTCGAGGACGTCGAGTTCGAGCCCGACGCGTCGTACTACGAAGGCTTCGACGACTTCGACTCCGGCGAGTTCACGCGAGACACGTACACTGCGGTCGGCTACTGGATGGTCTACGTCCACGATCCGAAGCCCCGTGGCATCGGATCGCTGACGGAGCTAGCGACTCACACGGGCGACCAGGAGGCCGTCTACGTTTTGTTCGACGAGGACACCGGCGAGCCAGAGTGGGTGCTGGCGTCACAGCACTTCGGCGGCGAGTACCGGCGGTGGGAGCACGTCGAGTCCGTCGACGGCCGACCGGTGGTCTATCCTGCGGAGGGCGCGCACTCGAACTTCCTCGGTGTCAGCCAGAGCCACGACGACGTCGACGACGTCGCGCGGTCTTCGGCCGACGCCGACGGAGACCCCGAGTACATATACCAGAAGCAGTACGTCGAGGACCCGGGTTCTCCCGAGCGCCACACGTCGGCGTCGGTCGTCGGCGGGTACCAGGACAGGATTGCCGGTGACGGCGGTTACACATGGGCTCACGACGACGCCGACGTCGCGGACGTCGACGGCTCGTACGAGGTGGCGTTGCTCACCGGTCGGGAGGCTTGGTCGGACTACGAAGGCTCAGTATACACCTACCCGCAACCGGTAGAAGAACCCTTCCCTCCGTCGCCTCGGGACACCGGGGCGGTGGACGGCGGTCTGCCGACGCGGGAGTCGTTGTTCGACGCGCCGGGCGACTGGGCTATGGAGTCGGGTGAAGGCGAAGACCGACTGTATCCCGCGGCAGCCCAGGTGGACGGCAGGCTGTCGGGCGACGACGTGGTCTTCAGGGACCTACCCGACAGGCTCTCGCCCGAGCAACGCGTCCAGGAGAGCGTCAACGTCGACGGAGACCTCAACGACACCTACTGTGTCTCTGATGACGTCACCTGTGTCGAAGCACCTCCTCCGGTCGTGTCGCTCGACACAGTGGAGGTCGACTCCGACGCGCTGGAGGCCGAGGGACTGGACGACGGCTGGAACCAGGAAAGCCGGGAGCACGTCGACGTCGAAGCCGAGACTCTGTCCGGCGACGTAGACCCACCCGATCTCACCGTGGAGAGCGACGGAGAGCTGGGTTTCAACGTCGTCAACACCGGCTTGCAGCCCCACGACTTCACGCTCGCTATCTCGGGGGACGACGAACCCTCCACGCATTCGGTGTACGTCAACTCGATGTACCCGAGGAACCTGGCTGGCACCGAGGTAGGGGTGGAATCCATCGGTCTCGACGAAGGCCGGCACGGTCTGCAGACTGCGCTCTCGCTGTACCCCGGTGATTTCGAGCTGGACTCCGACGAAGTCGATCTGGACGTCGTGGATATAGGTCGAACGCTGAATCTAGAGCCGTACGTCGAGGTCCTCGACGAAGAAGTCGACGCAGGAGTAACCGACGAGCCGCGTGACGTCGCCGTCGACGTCCGCGTTCACGGCTTGCCTTGGACTGTGGTAGAGCAAGCCGATTGGAACGCGTCGGTAGATGGAGAGCGAGTGGACGTTGAACCCCGGGGGTCTGGTTCTCCGTCGACGTCGGACGACCGACACGATGTAGAACTTGGGTTCGAGTCTCCGGCGGTGGAAGAACCCGGTTCGTACGACTTCGACCTCGTGTTAGAGCACGGCGACTTCGAGGTATCCGACAGCGTGGACGGTCTCGTGGTATACGGCGCAGAAGACGGGTTATCGGGCGGCACGGCGACGGTGTTGGTCGTCGACGACTCCGGTAGCATGAGCGGTTCGCCGGTGGCGGCCGCGAGGTCAGCAGCCGGGGGCGTCGTCGACGCCGAGCCGGACTCATCGTACGTCGGCGTCGTGTCGTTCGATCACACGGCTTCGACCAGGCAGCCGGTCACGAGGCTGTCGGACGGACGTTCGGAAGTCGAAGACGCGATATCGTCTATCTCTGCGGGCGGTGGAACGAACATAGCCGCGGGCTTTCGGCGTGGTCTCTCGCTGCTGGAGGACGCACCGGATTCGAGCGACCTGAACCTCGTGTTGCTCACGGACGGAGGTGACTCCCGCGCCAGGGGTAACATCCTCCCGGGTGGCACGGAGGACCCCGGTGGTGCGATGGAGAGAGCTAACTCGATGGACGTCTGCGTCCAGACGAGCGCGCTCGGCTCGGGCGCGGACGCGGCGCTGATGTCGGATATAGCGGAGGCGAACGACTGCGGTGGTTTCACCGAGACGGACGAAGCCGGGAGGCTGGTGGAGGACTTCCAGGGTATACAGCGGGAGATAGACGCGAGCAGCCTGCTGGCGTTGTTCCGGAGGTACGTGGAGCCGATGTCGACGTCCTCGGCGGGTTTCTCGGTGGACGACGACGTCGAACAGGTGGTGGTCAACGTGTTGACGTCGACGCCGTACCTCGAGGGAGACGCTGGCGCTCCGACGACGAGTCCTTCGGACGCACCGTTTCTCTCGACTTCCGCCGAACCAGAGGTTAGACTGACTAGGCCTAACGGTTCGAGCGCGACTGACGACGACCCCGACGTCGAGGTGTCCAGCTTCGGCGACCGGGTTGTGTACCGTGTCGACGACCCGGCGACGGGCGACTGGGACGTCGAGGTTGACGGAGGTGACGTCGGGACGGAGGTCGACGCCAGGGTGACGGCGGACAGCCCCGTGGATCTCGTGGCTTCGACGCCGTACGACGAGTACTACGCGGGTGGTGAGGCGGTCGTCCGAGCGGTCTTCGAGGGACGGGAGCCGGTCTCCGGCGCGGACGTCTCGATGGAGGTGGAGGCGCCCGACGGCTCGACGAACGAGGTCGGTCTGACGGAGCTCGACGATGGTGTCTACCGGGGCTCGGTACCGCTCTCCGAAGACGTGACAGGGAGGTACAACGCCACCGTGAGCGCGTCTCACGAGGAGACCGGGGTCGAGCGCATGGACACGCTCTCCTGGAGAACGGCGTTCGCCGCGCCGGTGGATCTCGCGCAAGACGAAGTAGCTAGTGGGACTCCGGGGTCGACGGCGGAGACGACGTTGGAAGTCGAGCCCGCGGCTCTGTTCGGCGTGAGGTCGGCCGAGGTCGGTCTCGGGGACTTCGAGGCCGCCGACGGCGACGACGTGGTCTACGGCGGGAACGCGGACTTCACGTCGTCTCATATGCTCTCGGCCGACGAGTCGCTCGAAGTCGACTTCTCTGTCGACCTGCCTGGAGACGTCGAGCTCGGTCGGTACGAGGCACCGGCTTACGTCTTCGTCGACGGTGACACTCCGGTCGTCGGCTCTCTAGATATCGACGTCGTCGAATCCGGCGACGAGCCCGGTGAAGTCGACGCGCAGGCGATGGCTTCGGGCGGTGACGTCGAACCGGTGCTCGAGTTCGAGGGTTTCGAGCCTGATGGCGAGGTGACGGCGGGTTCGAACGTCTCGTTCTCGGGCTCTGTCTCGCTCGACTCGGGCTTCGAGACCGTCGAGGACGTCGCCCTCCGGGTGAACGGCTCCGTGGTCGACTCCAGGGAGGTCGACGTCGTCGCGGGCGAGGAAAAGCGCTTGGCGTTCGTGCACTCGTTCGACGAAGCAGGGTCTTACGAGGTCGAGGTCGGCGAAGAGGCTTTCGAGGTGGACGTCTCCGGTGGAGACGACGGCTATGCCGAAGTCGAGGGTGACGTGGGAGAGGAAGACGGCGGTGACGTGGGTGAAGAAGGAAACGCTGGCGAAGGGGACGCCGGCGAAGGTGACTCCGGACGCGAGGAGGCTAACGACACGGGTTCGGGCGCGGTGAACGACACGGAGTCGGAGTCCGAGCCCTCGAACGCCGGCGACGCGAGGTCGATGCCTGGCTTTGGCCTCGTGTCGGCCCTCGTCTCGCTCGGGGTACTCCGGGTGTATTCCCGGCGGTCGTAGAGCACTGCGACCCGCCGCCGGGCTTTCAATCACCTTTATGAGGTGTCCGCGGCAAGTATCCACTCGATTGACATGAGCGACTGGATCGCCGTCGTGGCCATGGTCGTCGTCGCCGCCGGCTTGCCCGTCGGTCTCCTGCTGGGAAGCTGGCTTCTCCGGCCGTCGGTTCCCGAGCGACAGAAGTCGACGACCTACGAGAGCGGCGAGATACCGACGGGCGACACCCGAATCCGGTTCAGCATACAGTACTACCTCGTCGCGCTGCTGTTCCTGTTGTTCGACGTCGAGACGTTGCTAGTCGTGCCGTGGGCGGTCGTGGTCGCCGACAAACCCGAGTCGTTCGCCCCCGCCGTCGTCTTCGTCGCCATCCTGTTCGTCGGCATCGGCTGGGCGTGGCGGGTCGGCGGCATAGAGTGGCTGAAGCCGACTCCGTCGGGGGAGGTGACGTAGGTGCTCGAGGACAGCCGGACGCCTATCGCGGAACGCCGGGAGGGCGAAGTCGACCCGCGGTTCAACTCGAAGCTCCGTGAGATGCTCGGCTCGCTTCCCATCGTGACGGCGGCTTTCGACCAGGTGTTGAACTGGGCGCGTGCGTCGTCGATGTTCCCGTTCCAGTTCGGTATCGCGTGCTGCAGCATAGAGATGATGCACACCGTCGCGATAAAGCACGACATGGACAGGTTCGGCGCCGGCGTCTTCCGTAACTCACCGCGTCAGGCCGACCTCATGATCGTGCCGGGCACCATCAACGCCAAGCTCGCGCCGCGTGTCAAACGCCTTTACGACCAGATTCCGGAGCCGAAGTTCGTGGTGTCGATGGGCTCGTGCACGATAAGCGGCGGGCCGTTCCAGGAGGGCTACAACGTCGTCAAAGGCCTCGAGACGTTCGCGCCCGTCGACATCCACGTGCCCGGCTGCCCGCCTCGCCCCGAGGCGTTGCTGTACGGCGTCATGAAGCTCCAGGAGAAGACCCGGCGCGGCGAGTCGTCGCCGGTAACCGTGAAGCCCTACGAGATACGCGAACTGTCCGAATGGGACCGAGACGAACTCGTAGACTACTTCGAACGCGAGATAGACGAGGACTCGCTCGTCATGAGGTACACGCACTCGCCGGAGGTCGAGGACAAGATGGAGGTCGAAGGCTCGGCGAACCCGACGACTTCGCGGGAGGCCGACCGATAGCATGAGAGCCCGAGGGAGACCCAGGCGGCGGAGGACGTCGAGATGAGCCAGGTCGCCAGGAGGCACGAGGAGCTTCTCGAACGCGTCCGCGAAGACTGCCCCGGCGCGGTCCTGGAGACGGAGGAACACGTCAACGCGCCCGCGCTCGTCGTCAACCCGTCGAGCGTCGACGACGTGCTCTCGGTGCTCAAGCAAGCGGGTTTCAACCACCTGTCGTGCGTCTCGGGAGTCGAGTACGAGAGCCGGTTCGAATCGGTCTACCACCTCCGGCGTATCACCGACGACCGCGAGGACTTCGAGGAGATAGACGTCGTCGCTTACGCCGACCCCGACGACCCGGCCGTAGCGTCCGCGTCGTCGGTCTACCGCGGCGCCAACTGGCACGAACGCGAGACGTACGACCTCGTGGGCATCAGGTACGACGGACACCCCGACCTCCGGCGCATACTGTTGCCGGAGACCTGGCGCGGCCACCCGCTCCGGAGCGACTACGACGTCGACCAGCCGCAGTACGTCGCGATGGAGGCGCACGAGAACCCCGTCGAGGAGTCGTACGAGGTCGACGGCGTGGGAGACCTCGACACGATGTTCGTGAACATCGGCCCCCACCATCCGGCTACCCACGGCGTACTCCACCTCGAGACCGTGCTCGACGGCGAGGTCGTCGTCGACGTCGACCCCGACATCGGCTACCTCCATCGGTGCGAGGAGTACCTGTGCGAGAGGTTGAACTACAAGTACCAGATAATGCCGTATCCCGACCGCTGGGACTACGTCAGCGCGGGAATCCTCAACGAGATGGCGTACGCCCGGTGCATCGAGGAGATGGCGGAGATAGAGGTGCCGGAGTACGCCCGGGTGATACGGACGATGGCGATGGAGCTTTCGCGGATGTGCGCTCACTACCTGGCTGTCGGGACGTTCGCTCTCGACATATACGGCGAGTTGAACGTCACGTTCATGTACGCCTTCCGGGACCGCGAGGTGATACAGGAGATACTCGAGGACCTCACGGGCCAGCGCCTGATGTTCAACTACCTGCGTCTCGGCGGCGTCGCCTACGACCTGCCGGAGCCCCGGGACGAGTGGTTCGGGAAGATACGTGACTTCCTCGACGACGTGCCCGGGCGTACGGAGGAGTACAGGTCGCTGCTGTCGAACAACGAGCTGATGCGGATGCGCACGGAGGGGACCGGCGTGCTCGAACCCGACGTTGCCGTCGACTACGGCTGCACCGGCCCGGTTCTCCGGGGCAGCGGCGTCGGCTACGACGTCCGGGACGTCGACCCCTACGGCTACTACGACGAACTCGACTGGGACGTCGTTACGGAGGACGGCTGCGACAACCTCGCTCGACTGAACGCAAGGCTCGGCGAGGTCGAGCAGAGCGCGTCGATAGTACGACAGTGCCTCGACATCTTGGAGAGCTGGCCCGAGGACGAACGCGAGACGCAGTCGAAGGTCCCGCGTAGCGTCCGGCCGCCCGACGGCGCCGAGAACTACACGTGCGTCGAGGGCGCGAAGGGGGAGCTGGGTATCTACATAGTGAGCGACGGAAGCGAGCAACCCCATAGGTTCCGGATCAGGTCGCCGTGTTTCTCGAACCTCGCGGCGTTCCCGGAGATGGTGGAGGGCGAGTACCTCGCCGACATGGTGGCTACGCTCGGCAGCCT
>JBKGYY010000074.1:0-6962 GCA_046545855.1 Halobacteriales archaeon
GGGGCCGTCGAAGGCGTTCCGGACTATCTCGCGGACGTGCCAGACGCCCACGGGAGCCCAGTAGTCGTCTCCGACGGCGCGCAGCACGAGCGCCTTCGCCTGCCTGCCGACGTCGACGAGGTGTTCGAGCACCCCGAGGCGCGAGGCGTAGTAGGCGCCCGCCGTCTCCTCGACGTAGCGCGACCGCCCCCCGTAGCCTTCGTTCGCCGACGCCACGTAGTAGTCGTCGTCGGGCCGCGGGTTCCAGACGCTCCCCGGCGACTTCATCTCGACGAGCTCGAACTCCCAGCGCCCGGGGCCGAGCACCACCCAGAACCTGTTGCCCATGTACTCGTTGTAGTAGACGCGCGTCTCGCCCAGCTCGGGTAGCTGCTGGACCTCGCGGTGGAGCTTCTTGCCCACGGTGTCGTCGACAGCCGTGATCGTCCACCGCGTCGGCACCAGCCTCCGGTCGTCCTCGACGCCGAGGCCGCCTGTAGAGAACACCCGCTGTATCTCGTAGACGTCGTAGCCGTGGTCGTAGAGGTAGCCGACGGCGTCCGCCGCCCGCCAGTCTCCGTCCGAGATGGCTCTGTCGACGTGACGTGGGATACTGGGGTTCTCCGCGAGGTCGGCGTCGACCGCGCGGGCGTTCGGCCCCGTCGGAGTCCGTATCGAGTCGAGGCTGGCGTCCACCCTGGGTTTTCCGTCGAGCTCTACCTCGACGTCGACGGGGTCGCTCGCCGCCGCGACCTCGCGCTGTACGTCGAGGAAGCCCTGCGAGCGCGGCCGTTCGACGGCGGCCTTACGCCGGCTGTTGAGCAACGACGTCCGCCTTCCGAGCACGTCGTCGATGTCGAGCCTGCCGTACCAGTCGCTCGACGTCGCGTGGTCCGCGGGGTCGACCTGGCTCGCCACCGGCTGGAGCACCCCGGTGTTCACGCGGGGGTAGCCCGTCCGGCCGACGAAGACGCTCGGCGCAGCCTGGCCGTACAGGCTGTCTCCCTGTACGACCTCCGTGAACCTGTCTTCGACCTCCTCGAGGTGGTCGACTATCTCGTACGACTTCTTGCGCGCGAGCTCTCGCTTCCGGCGTTCTTCGCTGGGTTCGAGCTCGCGGACGTACTCCTCGAGGTTCACGTGTACACCGAGGGCTGCGCGGGCTTTATCGCTTACTACGTTGCGGGCGAGGCGGAGCAGCTGGGCTCGCGTCAGGCGTCGGCGAGCGTCGACGTTCACGTGTTTCCGGCGGCGGGAGACCTACACACGTCCCACGAGGTCGGGACGCCCCGCGCGTTCGACGGCGTCCCGGAGGAGGTCGCGGAGCGTCTCTATCGAACCGCGTTTGGCGCAAGTCGGCGCGAAGACGTCGTTCCACTGCCGCCAGGGCGGCGGGTAGCCGAGGCGGTCGGCGACTCCGTCGAGCGTGCCGTCGAGGTCGTCGAGCTTGTCGGTCTTGTTGGCGGCGACGACGACGTCGTAGCCGAGGTCGACGAGGACGTCGTGGAGGTCGAGGTCGTAGGGCACCTCGCCGCGGTCGATCCACCGGTCGAACACCTCCGAGAAGCTCTTGAGGTCTACGACGTGCACGGCTACGCCGCCGCGGTCGACGGCGTCCTCGAGGTAGGCGACGACGTCGTCCTTTATCTCCTCCTGCCTGCCCTCGTCGACGCCGCTCATGAAGCCGAAGCCCGGTAGCTCCGTGAACGCGATGTCGCCGTAGTCGTAGGTGTTGGGTTCGAGCGTCACTCCCGGACGACGTCCGACGTCGAAGTCGTGGCCCGTGAGCCCGCGGAGCACGCTCGACTTGCCGGCGTTCGACCTGCCGGCGATGACGACCTCGACGTCGACGTCGGGGGGTTCCATCGCTGGCGGTAGACCGCGCCCCCGTAAAAGCCGTTCGACGTCACGCCAGCGTGACGCCTGCGGCGACCCCGGCGACGGAGAGCGCGAGGTTGGCTCCGGCGTAAGCCGCCGCGAGCCCGCGTTCGCCGTCCCTCCAGAGCTCGAGGGTCTCGTAGCTGAACGACGAGTACGTCGTGAACGCGCCGCAGAAGCCCGCGGCGGCGAACAGGTGGACTCCCGTGGACGCGCCGACGAAGAAGCCGAGCGCGAGGCTGCCGGCGACGTTGACGGCGAGCGTCGCCACGGGGAAGCGGCCGCCCTGAAAAGACTCCGCGACGGCGTGTCTCGCCGTCGCGCCCAGAGCGCCGCCGACGGCGACGAACAGAGGCTCTATCACGCGTACCTCGCCTCCGCGGTCGCGACGCCGAGCGCCGTTGCGGCGAAGCCCGCTGCGTAGGTCGACGCGACGTAGACCGCCGCCGCAGACGGAGCGAGCGTCCAGACGTCGAACGCGAAGGCGCTGTACGTCGTGAACGACGACAGGAAGCCGACGCCCACGAGGAGACGCGCTCGCTCGCCGACGGCGTCGAAGCCGTAGCCCGCGAGCAAGACGCCGAGTGCGTAGCAACCCACGACGTTGACGAAGTACGTCGACGGCGGACCGGCGACAGTGGATTCGACGGCGTACCGCGCTACCGAGCCGAGGGCGCCGCCGACGGCTACGGACGCCCCCGCGGCCGCAGTCTTCACACCTCCACCTCCTCGCCCGGCGCCGGCGCCCGTGCGTCGACGTCTAGCTCGCGCTCTATCCAGTTGGCGAAGGCCTGTGTCTCGCGTTCGTCGCCGTGGACGACGTAGAACTCATCGGCGCCAGCGTCGACGGCGTGTCTCGCGTACTCCTTGAGGCCTCCGTCGTCGGCGTGTGCGCTGAAGTCGTGTAGCTCGACCTGGGCGCTTATCGGTAGCACGTCGCCTCCGACCTCGGCGCGCTTGGACTCGAACGCCTCGCGTCCGGGCGTGCCGGCGACCTGGTAGCCCGTGAGACATATCTTGTTGACTGGGTCGTCGTGTATCCTGCGGACGTAGTAGTTGACGGGGCCGCCGGTCATCATGCCGCTCGTCGTCACGACGGCTCGGCCCTGGCCGAGCACCCTGTCGCGTTCGCCGGGTCGGACCTCGCGGGCGTGGTTCCACGCTCGCTTGAGCGCGTCGGCGTCGCGGACCATCTCGGGATGCGAACGGAGTATCCCGGTGACTTCGCGCCCCATGCCGTCGACGTAGCACGGTACGTCGTGTTCGTGGAGCACCATGAGCACCTCCTGCGTTCGTCCGATGGCGAACGCCGGTATCACGACGTCGCCGCCCTCGTAAAGCGTCTCGCGCACGCTCCGCGCGAACTCGCGTTCGAGTTCGTCCCTCGGGGTGTGGTGGTGTCCGAAGTACGTGGACTCCAGTACGACGGCGTCGGCCTCCGGCGGGCGTTCGGCGGAGCGACACAGCCGGGTGGGCGTCGTGTTGAGGTCGCCCGTGTAAAACAAGCGCGTGTCGCCGTCGTCGACCAAGACGGAGGCGCTGCCGGGTATGTGGCCCGCGTCACGTAGCTCTGCCTCGTACCCCGCGACTTCGAACTCTTCGTAGCCGTGGACGCGCGCCGTCTGACTGAGCCGCAAGACGTCCTCGGGCGAGAACGGCCACAGGCCCCGGCGTTTTATCTCGAGAGTGTCTTCGGCGAGCAAGCGGGCGAGAGAGTGCGTGGGCGCCGTCGCGTGCACCTCCGGCAGGCGGTCCATCAGCCTGGGTATCGCGCCCACGTGGTCGAGGTGGCCGTGCGACGCGACGACGGCGTCGGGCTTCGGCCGCGAGACGGGATACAGGTTCGGAGTCCCGGCTTTCACGCCGTAGTCGAGCAAGAGCGAGGTGTCGACGTAGAGCGCGCTACGTCCGACCTCGCGGCAGCCGCCGAGGAACCGGATGTTCACGGGCTTGGATGTCTGCGACCGGCTTAATCTGCTTCGATGCCGCCCCGGAACCCCAAACGGTATCTTGCTCGGTCACACGCCGTACTCCATGGACTGGCGGTCCTGGGACTCCGCCGTCGCCGACGTCATAGTCGAGAGACCCCGGTCCGTCGTGATAGCGTTCGTCCTCGTGACCCTGGTCTTCGGCGTAGGCCTCGCTGGCGTCTCGACCGACGCCGGCACCGAGCAGTTCACCGAGGACCTCCCGGAGTTCGAGGCGATAGAACGCGTCCAGGAGGAGTTCAGCGGGCCGTTCGAGACGTCGACCGGGAGCACCCAGCTGATACAGACGGGCGAGAACGTCGTCTCTCAACGGGGGTTGCTCAGGATGCTCCGCGTCCAGGAGGCGCTCGAAGCCAACCCCGACCTCAGGGTGGATTCGACCGGGAGTCCGGCGTCGACCGTCGCCCAGCGAGTCGACCCAACGGCGACGTCGGCGGAAAGCCAGGTTCGCGCGCTAGAGGGGGCGTCGGACGCCGAGGTCCGCGAGATAGTGCGTAGCCTGGAGGACACGCCTTCTTTCACGCGGTCGCTGAGCACGGACTTCAACCCGACCGAACCGGAAGCCGGAGCCGCGCTAGGCGTCGTCGACCACGACATAGAGACCGGCGTGTCGGCGGGCCCCGAGGGCGGAGGCGGCGAGATGTCAGGCGTCCAGCGTCAGGCGGAGTACGCCGCCGAGTCCGTCGACGGCGACGTCAGGGTTTTCGGGAGCGGGATAGTCAACGAGGAGTTCAACAGCATCGTCGGTGACTCGCTCTCGATAGTTATCCCCGCCGCCGTACTCCTGATAATCCTGTTCCTCGTGGTCGCGTACCGCGACCCCATCGACCTCGTGCTCGCGCTCGGCGGCCTCCTGATGGCTATAGTCTGGACGCTCGGCTTCATGGGCTTCGCCCGCATCCCGTTCAACGAGACGCTGGTGTCGTTGCCGCCGATAATGCTCGCGGTCGGCATCGACTTCAGCATCCACTCGATAAACCGATACAGGGAGGAACGCGTCGCGGGCGGCGGCATAGACGAGTCGATGTCGACGGCTTCGAGCCAGTTGATCGTGGCGTTCGCCATCGTGGCTGGAACGACGTCGATTGGCTTCGCCGCCAACCTCATAAGCTCGTTCCAGCCGACGCGTAACTTCGGTCTCGTCGCAGGCGTCGCGATAGTCTTCGTGCTGTTGATCTTCGGTGTCTTCCTGCCGGCCGCGAAGGTGCTCGCAGACAGATGGCGACGGGACAACGGAATACCGGAGTTCGGGAGCGCGCCGCTCGGCGCCGAGGGCGGCAGGCTAGCGCGCGTGCTCACGCTCGGCGTCCGCGTCACCCGACGGAGACCGTGGACCTGGATAGCCATCTTCCTCGTGCTGACGGCGGGCGCCGGCGCCTACTCCACCGGAGTCGACACGACGTTCACCGAGGAGGACTTCCTGCCGCCCGAGGACATACCCGCTTACATCGAGGCGTTGCCCGGTCCGCTCGCGCCGAGCGACTACACCGTAGTCGAGACGATAAACCTGCTTTCCGACGAGTTCGAGGAGGGTAGCGGCGACGAAGTCCAGATGTACCTGACGGGGAGGTTGA
The DNA here is from genome assembly GCA_046545855.1 of Halobacteriales archaeon. GTDB lineage: Archaea > Halobacteriota > Halobacteria > Halobacteriales > Halorutilaceae > JAQZDA01. The sequence goes on from JBKGYY010000074.1 coordinate 5,420, forward strand.
ACGAAGACAGCAGCCTGCAGTCTATCTACCGCGCGGGCGACGACCCGCCGTCGTCGTTCATCGACGAAGGCCGGCGCGCGGCGAGTTCGAGCGTGCTCGACGTCGTGGACTCCCACGCCGAGCGCGACGACGAGTTCGCCGCGCTCGTCGAGCGCAACGACGTATCTGGCGACGGAGTACCGGACTCCAACGTCGAACAAGTTCTCGACGAACTGATGGAGTCGGAGTCCGGCGACGAAGCGCGTTCGTACGTCGCCGAAGACCGGCGGAGCGCGCTCGTCACCTACAGCGTCGAGGGCGACGCCACCGAGGAAGAGGTAGTCGCGGACGCCCGCCGCGTCGCCGAGCGCCACAGGCTCGACGCCGTGCCGACGGGAGAGATAGTCTTGTTCCAGGCGGTCACCGACCTCATTCTCGAGAACGCCGTCGAGAGCATGCTCGTCGCGCTGGGCCTGATAACGGTCTTCATGGTCCTCCTGTACGGCGCGTTGACCGGCTACCCCAGCCTCGGCGCCGTCAACATGTTCCCCATCGTAGTCGCCGTCGCCGTGCTCGGCGCGACGATGCGTTTCGTCGACATACCGTTCAACGCGATAACCGCGACCATCCTGTCGATCACCATCGGGCTCGGCATAGACTACACCGTGCACGCCACCCATCGGTTCGTCGACGAGTACGAGGTTTCGGGCGACGTCGACGACGCACTCATGAAGACGGCGTCGGGCACGGGCGGCGCGCTCACCGGCAGCATGCTGACGACGTCGACGGGCACGTTCGTCCTCGTGCTCGCCATCATACCTATCATCGGTCAGTTCGGGATGCTCACGGCGACGAGCGTGTTCTACGCCTACATCGCGTCGCTCGTCGTGCTGCCGCCGGTACTCGTCGTCTGGGCGCGTCACTTCGGGTAGCCGTCACGTTGGACGTCGCGGTGCGCCGGCTGTCACGCACCCGTAGACACGCGGAAGTCGCGGCGGTCGACGGACGTCACGCCGTCGAAGAAAGGTCGACGTCGCGGACGACGCGCTCGAGCGGCTTCTTGAGCGCGCCCTCGCCCTCCACCTCGCCGTCCTCGGTGATCGTGTACTCGCCGAACTTCTCGACGACGACGCGGTCCTCGTGTTCCTCGTAGTCCTCGTAGCCGGCGTCATCGAGCGCGTTCGCTATCTTCTCGACCGACGTCAACGTGAAGTCCTCGTCGACCACCCGGAGCCTCGTCTCCGGGAATGCGTAGAACTTGTGGCTCCGTTGCTTCATCTCGTCGAATATCTCGTCTTCGTCTTCCTCGCGCCACTCCGGCCACCATTCGTCGAGGTCGTCCTCGAAAGCCACGAGCACGACGGCGTCGTGGCTGCTGTACCTCGGGTTCAGGTCGGCTACGGTCTCGTCGTCGGTCACCTGCCAGTTCGACGTCGTCATGTTCGGCTTGTTGATGACGACGGCGAGGCCCGGGTCCTCGGCCTCGACGTCTATCACTCTGTCTCCAACTTTCATTCGTATCAAACTCCCCTCGGAGGGGTAAACGCGTTACAGCGTAGACCGA
>JBKGYY010000075.1:0-6774 GCA_046545855.1 Halobacteriales archaeon
AGAACGACACGTGGTCGACGTCGTGGTTGGGTCCTCTGTCGTCGTAGCGTTTCCTGCCGACGTAGTCTGCGTCCAGGTTGGTCATGAGGCTCTCGAGCACTTCGTCGACGGTGGCGTACTCGTCGACGTCGTCTCTGTCGAGCACCTCCTGTATACACCTGGCTTCGCCCGACGGGCAGTCTATCTCTACGTCTCCGAGGACCTCGTTGACGTCGTCGGCCGTGACGGGAGGTCGGACTCGTTCGTCTATCGTCTGTTTGAGACGCGTCATCCTCATGGGCGTTCCGCCGACGAGGGGACGTCCTCCTACGACTTAAACCTGTTCCCCGTTCGTAACGCAAACGTTAGACAAAACAAGACGTACGTACACAAAGAACGCCGGTTATTACAACGACACCAGCACGTCGACGTAGTACGGACTCACGAACGCCTCGACGAACGCTGCCACGACTACGACAACCAGGACGCCCAGGAGCACGTAGTAAGCCCGCTCGACCGCCGCGACCACGACGTCGAGACCCACGCCACCGCGCGCGTACTGCAGGCTCACGCCGCCGAGCCAGAAACCGAGGCCGCCCGACACCACGATGGCGGGTATCTCCAGCACGCCGTGAGGCAATACGAACCCCAGCAGACGCAGCGGGTCGGCCTCAGTCGCCGAGAGCGCGCCCAGCAACATGCCGTTGAAAGCCATCGACACCAGCGCCGGCAGACCGAGCACGAGCCCCGAGTAAGCCGAGGCCACCGAAACCATCCAGTTGTTCGCCGCGAAGTTCAGGAACGCACCCGGCGGGAAGTGACCCGAGAGACGCGCCTCGATAGACGACTCGAAAGGCGCGAGATGCTCCTCGCCGAAGCCGAAGCCGAACCAGAAGAAACCCGCGAGCACGAGCGCAGAACCCAGGATCCAGGCCCGGCCGTCCACCACGAACTCCATCAGCTCGCGCCAGCCACGACGGAGCTCGCCGGAGAGCCTGCCGACGGGGTCGTCGACCGACTTCGGGGCCTCCCGGCCGCCGTCGAACGCTCCACGGTGGTCGGCGTAGAGATGCGTCTTCACCATCTCGAGAGACGGGAGTATCACGAGGAAGTAGAACAGGCCTCCCGCGGCGTTCGCCCCGAAAGCCGAGAGCAAGCCAGAAACCGTGCCGAACGCGAAGACAGCTACGACGGCGACGACGAGGTAACCCAGGAAGTCCGCGGGCTCACGACGCAGGAAGCCGAGGTTGTTCCGCAGGGCGCCGGAGACCGACTCTCCGTCGACCACGACGGCCTGCGGCGCGAAGACGAAGAACAGGTGTACCGAGACCACCGAAACGAACCAGACGAGCGCGACGACGACGCCTAGCGCCGCACCCGCGACGCCGCCGAGCGAGAGAACCAGGCCACCGAGCACCGCGAACAACCCCGTGACCGCGACCACGACACCGAGCTCGAGCAAAGCCAGTCCCACGAAGACGTCGTAGTCGTCGAGCCCCCCTCTGACGCCGTCCACCAGCGAGTCGTCGCCACACAGGCACGAGTAGAGCGCGTGAGTCCTCGCGGCGCCGGCCACCGCGTTGGCGACGATGGCGACGAAGACGAACGCCAGAGCCGAGAACGCGACGGCTGGTACGACGCCCGGCGTCGACACCAAGACGTCGAACGCCTCCGACAGCGGCCCCACGTCCAGCGCCTCGACGTCCTCCGGGTCCTCGAAGCCACCCTCCGAAAACGCCGCCCAGTCGACCTCCGCGACGAGCGACGATATCTCGTCTAGGTTGCCGTGGTAGGACAACAGTCCGATGACGATGACGCCAGTGGCTATCGGAGCCACCCGTACGACCGCCACCACGCTGATAACTATCAGGTAGAACGGCAGCCAGCCCCTAGTGCGGCCGACGAGGACGTCGTACGCCGCCGAGAAAGACTCGTTCAAACCCATCGTCACCTCTCTCGCAGACGGCGGACGAACGCCAGTCCGAACACCGCTAGCAAGACGGCGAGGACGCCGGGCGCGGGCTGAGTCTCCCCGTCGTCACCGCCGTCGGTCTCGTTCCCCCCGTCAGTCTCGTTAACCCCGTCGTCGGTCCCGTTACCCTCCGTCTCGTTGTCACGGACCCCGTCGTCCTCTACCTCGTCGTCTTCTTCCTCCAGGTCTCCGACGGCCTCCTGGACGTCTATCACGCCGCGACCCCAGCGCTCGTCCATCTCGTCCGGCGCGTCGTCGGGCTTCGACGTCGAGTTCTCCAGCGCCTCCACGACCTCGCTGGCCGACGCCTCCGGGTGCGCGGATACGACGAGCGCGGCCGCGCCCGCGACGTGCGGCGCCGCGGTGCTCGTGCCGTCGAGCTGGCGGTAGCCGCCGGGCACGGCGCTCGTTATCTCGACGCCCGGGGCCACGACGTCTGGGACGACGTAAGAATCCGGCCAGTCTTCCGGCGCGTCGTCGCCCCACGCCTCCGTAGTGTTCACAGTCATGCCGCTCGAGAAAGACGGCACGCGGTCGAACCGGTCGACCGCCCCGACCGCGAAGGTGTCGAAGACGTTGCCGGGCGAGCTACTGCACCCCACTCCCTCGTTACCGCTCGACGCCACGACGACGACGTCGGCGGCGACCGCGTTACGCACCGGCTCGACCATTCTGGAGACGTACCAGTTTTCTTCCTCGCACTCGACGCCGAAGCTCAGGCTCATGACGTCGACGTCTCGCTCGACCGCCCACTCCATCCCCGCGTTAATCTGCGCGAAGCTACCGCCGACGTCGAACACCTTCGCGTTCAGAAGCTCGACGTCGGGCGCGACGCCTATCCCGACGTCGCTCGCGTTGCCGCCGGCGACCTTGCCGCTCACGTGGGTGCCGTGCAAGCCGCCGTCGTAGGGCTCGGAGGAGACGCGCTCGCCCGAGGAGTTGAACTCAGCCCAGCCGCCCGGATAGGACGGGTCGTCGGGGTCGTCAGAGTAGAGGTCGACGTCCGGGTGGCTGGCGTCGACTCCCGTGTCGAGCACGGCGACGCGCGCTCCCTCGCCACGGGTCTCGTTCCAGACCGACGTCGCGTCGATGGCGTCGACGCCCCAGTCGACTGCGTAGCCGTCTTCCTCGACGTGACCTATCTCGTCGGGGTCACCCTCGTCTAGCTCGCCGTCTCTTGCGTCGACGTGGTCGTCGACGGGCTTGAACTCGTAGTTCGGGTGCAGGTCAACGACGCCGTCGAGTTCCCGGATGGCTTCGCGTCCATCGTCTGACGCGTTCACGAGCACGGCGTTCGAAATCCAGAAAGACCGCACGACCTCGACGTCCTCGGAGTCGCGAGATAGTTCACGGAGGCCCTCCTGGCTCTCGCGAGCGTGAAGCTTCAGGTCCTCGACGTCGCCGTCGCCGGGCTCGAACCTCACCACCGTCTCTTCGACCGAGTCGGCCGACGCCGAAGCGACGCCTGACACCAGGGCGACTCCCAACACGAGCGACAGCACCAGGAGACGTACGTACATCTACGTGGTCTTGACCCCGCGGTCGCTTAGAGGTTGTGCAAGACGCCGGAGGCCGGACAGCCCGGGAGCCAGGTGACGTCGCGGTGGAAGACACGGACCAAGGTCTCCGGCGACACGAAGCCGTAGGCCCCAATCCGCCGAACGGCGTTCAACCGGAGCGGTCGCCTGGTAGCTCCACCTCCACGCGATGTATCCTGCCGTCGTCGACCTCCACGGCCTCGAGTTCGACGCCGAAGGCGACCACCGACTCCCCCTCGTCGAGCAGCCTGCCGGCCTCGCTCAACAGCAGTCCAGCGACGGTCTCGAAGTCGCCTTCCGTCGGGAACTCGGTCCCGAGCGCGGAGTTCGCGGCCTCGACCGATACGTCGCCCTTCACGACCGCCCGGCCGTCGCCCACGAGCTCGACGGGCGGCTCCTCGGCGGACGTCATTATCTCGCCGACTAGCTCCTCGAGTATGTCCTCGACCGTCACGAGACCCGCGGTCGCACCGAACTCGTCCACGGCAACCGCGTGCGTCCGACGTGCCTTCTGGAGCTCCGCGAGGAGCTCGTCTACCGGCTTGACGTCCGGCACCGCGAACGCCGGCCCGGCGACGTCGCTCACGACGCCGCCGTCCTCGACGCGTGCCGCGCGCACGAGGTCGAGGACGTGGACGACCCCGACGACCGAGTCCGAGTCGGGCTCGACGACGGGCAGACGCGTGTGACCGCTCGAGACACACAGCCGGACGGCTTCTTCGACGGAGGCGTCCGAGTCGACACAAGTTACGTCGGCCCAGGGCACCATCACCTCCCGCGCTATCGTCGACGTGAACTCGAGCGTCTGCCTTATTATCTCGCCCTCCTTCTCCTCTATCACCCCTTGGCGCTCGCCCGCGTCGATCATCTCCTCTAGCTCGCCCCGGGTGACGTACGCCGTCTCTATGCCGGGCTGCCCCCCCGTGGCCGAGTTGATCATCCTTGTCAGCCTGTCGAAGACGGCGACCAACGGGTAGAGCAGCCTCTGACTCAACTCGAGCGCGGGCGTCACCCTGAGCGCCCAGTACTCGGCGTTCGCGACGCCGTAGGACTTCGGCGCGCTCTCCCCGAAAAGCAGCACGACCGACGTCACGCCGAACGTCGCGACGAGAACCGAGACGGAGGGCGAGAGGTAGAACGCCAGCAAACCCGTCGCGATAGACGACATAGCTATGTTCGCCAGGTTGTTGCCGACGAGTATCGTCACGAGCAGCCGATGTGGGTCCCTGCGCATCCTCCTCAGACGGTCGGCGTTCGGGACACCCTGATCCGCCAACGACTCCATGCGGTGTCGGGCTAGCGAGAACAGCGCTATCTCCGACGACGAGAAGAACGCCGAGACACCGAGCAAGACGACGAAGACGGCCACGCCCGCCGCCGTCACCACGCCTCTACTCGTCTCGACCAACGCAAACGAGCTCAGGCTCTCGGACACCATGCTTTGAACCATCCAGCACGCCGCACACCTTCGAACTTTGGAATCGACGGCCGTGCGGACCGACGGAGACCGGGCCCAGGGGTGCATCACCGGGGTGGAGCTCGGCCGTCGAACGACGGCTTGCGACAGACGTAAGGGCCGAGGGAGACACCGGCGAAACGTGGCGACTTCCCCAACCGTCGACGCGCTAGAACCCGCGGCCTCGCTCGCGCTCGTAGCCGCCGGCATCTTCTTCCTCGCCGGCCTGTCGACCGGGGTCTGGAAGTACCGCTGGATGTGGCGTACCCCGGAGGCAGAAGCACCTTACTACGTCGACACCGCGCATCGCGCGAGCCTGTTGTACTCGTTCGCCTGCGTCCTGCTGTACCATTTCGCCGTCTACAGCGCGTGGCCCGCGGCCGTCGACCTCGCCGCCGTCGCCGTCCTCGTGTTCTTCTTCGCCGGAGCCGTAACGAGCTACGTCGCTCACGGCCTGCTGGGCGACACGGACAACCAGTTCCGCGACCCCTTCGTCCTCGGGCCGCTCGACCTGCCGGCGTGGACGTTACGTCTGGCGATGTGGGCTCTGATAGCCGGCGAACTCCTCGGCTTCGCCGTGCTGTTCACGGGGGTCGTGGTGCGGTTTATCTAGAACGCGGCCGGTGGAACCCCGGCGGCAGGCGTTGGCTGGGTTTTATTCTCTCCCTTCGGTTCGTCCGTCAGCGCGGTGGTCTCTCGCCGTACCCTCGGTCGGTCGTCCGCCGGTACGACCCAGAGACCGAGTCGACGAATCCGAGGCCGAGGAGGCGGGTTGACCCCACGGGTTAACGGATACGTCGTGGTACGCGGAGGTGGTGGACACGAAACCTTGCGATGGGACTTGGTTCCAGCGTGAGACATCTTAACGTACTTGGCCACCCAAGCAACGAGGACATTCGACTGCGGCCCCATCATTCGGGTATGGCACAGAGCACAGCGAAAGGACCGCTGACGTCGATATACGAAAACCGCATCGGCACGCCGACCAACGCCAACGAAGTGATGGGGTACTGGGCCTTTCTCGCCGGAGTCGTGCTCGGTTTGATAGCGCTGGTCGTGTACTTCTTGACGGAGCCGACGACGATGATGCGCGGATTCGGTTACTCGATGGCGGCGCTGGCTCCCGCGTTGATCATGACCGGCGCAGTGCTCCGTTTCCCGCTACGCAGAGCCGCGACGTCCCTCACCGCGCTCGGGCTCCTGGTGACGTTCGTAGCCGTGGCCTGGTTCATGTCCGTCTTCCCCTCCGGGTGGTCGACCACGACGGGACACCTCGGCGTGATACTCACGTACACCAGCGGTCTGGCGGTCATCGGCATAGCCGGTGGATTCGTCCCGCTCGTCACGGACACACGGCTGGCTGACGCCGAACAGGCTGCCGACGAAGCCAGAGCGGAGGCCGCGGCCGCGGAAGAGGAAGCCGAGAGCGAGCACGAGAAAGCCGCGGCTTCGGCACGCGAGAACGAGAGGAAGGCCGCGGAGCGCGAGGAAGCTCTCCAAGCCGAGATAGTGGGTCTGGAGGGCGAGAACGCGGGATTGAAGGGCGACGACACCGACCTGAGGTCGAGCAAAGCTGACTTCGAGATGTACAGGGATAACGATGGACAGTGGAGATGGAGACTCACCCACGACAACGGCAACATCATCGCGGACTGCGGTGAAGGCTACTCGTCTAAAGCGAACGCGAGGAAAGGCCTGGAGAGCGTCAAACTCAACGCCCTCGGCGCCGAGATAGGGGAAGTCTGAACTTCAGAGGTACGGAGTTCAGGCCCCTGTTTTGTACCCTTCGTCAGGCGAACTGCTACGATTAAGTTTCTAGCCGTCGGTGG